>CAYOIB010000014.1:0-39331 GCA_964403935.1 uncultured Puniceicoccaceae bacterium
AACGACGAAGTGCTGGAGCGCATCTACATCGGTCGCCGCTTCAGGAACGACACCGAGCGCCTGGAAAAGCTCTTTGAACTGTATCAAAGAATGGTGAAAAGAGAAAATTGAATGGTGAAGTTTATGAAGAATTTGAAAGAGAGAAGTTTTGAATTTTCGGTGCGCATTGTTCGGCTGTGTCAGAAGCTTGAAGAAATGCAGGGCTTATCGCGGACACTGGCGAATCAGCTTTTACGTTCAGGGACTTCAATTGGAGCGAACATAGAGGAAGCGCACGGAAGCCAAAGCAAAGCGGATTTACACCGGAAAAATGTATATCGCCTGTAAGGAAGCCCGAGAAACACATTACTGGATTCGCCTGCTGATCGCCACTGAATTGATAAGTGAGTCAGCCCTCTCATCTATTGAAGACGAAGCCAACCAACTCGTCGCAATCCTCACAACAACCGTTAAAAACGCCCGCAAAAGCTAATTCACCCCTCACCCTTCACCCTTCACTTTTCAATCTTCCATGGCCAAAGACCTCACCACCTCCGAACTGGACCGCCAGAATATTTTGAACAATCCCTATGCCTTGGCGGAGATTGAGAAGGCCACAGGCATCCGTGGTATTCCCTTCGAGGGCAAAACAGTCGTTCTCAAAGAGCAAGCGGCTTCATTCTTCGAGGTCACGGTGCGCACTATTGAGAATTATTTGGAGCAAAATGCCGAAGAATTAGGCCGAAACGGCTACGAGGTCGTGACGGCTAAGCGATTGAAGGACTTGAAGTTAGCCATTCAGGGGATGAATGATCCCGAAATAGATTTCGGGATCATCTCAAGAACGGCCCGACTGGGGGTTTTCGACTTTCGAGCCTTCCTGAATCTCGCCATGTTGATGCGCGAATCCGAGCGTGCTGGCCTTCTGCGCAGGGCGATGCTTGACATCGTAATCGACACCATCAATCAGCGCACGGGCGGTGCCACAAAATACATCAATCAGCGCGATGAAGATTTCATCCAGTCAGTCTTTATTGAGGAAAACTACCGCAAGCAGTTTACCGATGCGCTCGATCGCTGCATTGACATGGGGAAAATCAAATACCCGCTCTACACCGACAGAATCTACGTCAGCATTTTCAAAGAGCAGGCGCAGGAATACCGCAAGGTGTTGCGACTGAGCAAACAAGAGAATCTCCGCGACACCTTTTACTCGGAAGTCCTCGATTTGATCGCCTCCTATGAGTGTGGCTTTGCCGAAATCCTTGAAGCTAAGTTTCAGGCACTCGGGCGCAAGTTGAGTCCATGGGAAGTCGACGATCTGTTTGGAGCATTTGAGAAGCTCGGACACTGGAAGCCTTTGATCGAGAAGGCACGCAACAAGATGGCGAGCCGTGACCTGGCCTTTCGCGATGCGCTTCACCTGCAACTGAAGGACTACATCACCCCGCTGCAACGGGATGAGTTTGAGCGCTTTTTAGGCGCGAAGAGCAAAGAACTGACTGAACGCCTGGAAGAAGCCAAAGAGGTCATGAAGCGGCTTAAGGAGCGCGAATAGAAATGGCCTACGTTTATCTATCACTGGAACAAGCCATCGAGATCCATGCAAAGACTGTGGATGCGAGTGGTGGAGGAGCACGCGGACAACTCGAAGTCGGCAAGCTCGATGCGGTGCTGCAAAATATACAGAACGATGAATACTACCCGACCTTCGATGCTAAACTGACACACCTTTTCCACTCGGCCTGCATGTTCCACTGCTTTGAGGACGGCAATAAGCGCATCGCCATCACCTTGTGTGCGCAAATGCTCCTGCTGAATGGTTATTTACGCAGCGTCAGGGGCTTCATCCATGAAGCGGAAAACATCAGCTACCATGTGGCTGCTGGTGCCATTGATAAGCAACTGCTGGGCGAATGGATGCTCGCCGTTCTCAGCGGCAACGAAGACGACGAATCCCTAAAACTCAAAATCTTAAATGCGATCTCGAATGAATAACTCTCATTACATCGCAAACAGCACATTTGGCTAATTTCAAAATCCAGGTGCTGATTATCAACGACTTCTTATTTCATCTTAAACATCACGAGGCAGTTTCACCGTTCAATTTTCACTTTTCACTTTTCCCTCTTCATTTTTCTCCCTTCCCTATGAAATCCATCCCATCCATTTCCGTCACCTACGCGCAGAAAGGAACGTCCGCAAAACCGAACGAGCTGGGGATGCGTCCGATGCAGGAGCGTGCCTATCAGAAGCGCGGGGAGCAATACTTGCTCATCAAGTCGCCCCCCGCTTCCGGCAAGAGCCGCGCCTTGATGTTTATCGCTCTCGACAAGCTGCAAAACCAGGGACTGAAGCAGGCGATCATTGTTGTGCCGGAAAGATCTATTGGTGCGAGCTTTCACAATGAACCACTTAGTCAGTTTGGATTTTGGGCGGATTGGACAGTCGAGCCGAAGTGGAACCTCTGCAACGCCCCAGGCTCAGAAGGTGGCAAGGTCAACTCGGTGAAGGCATTTCTCGACAGCGACTCGAAAACACTGGTCTGCACCCATGCGACTTTCCGATTTGCCGTCGATAAATTTGGCGTGGAAGCCTTTGATAACCGTCTCTTGGCGGTCGACGAGTTTCACCATGTATCAGCAAACCCCGACAACAAGCTTGGGGCGCACCTGGGAGAATTCATTTCCCGCGACAAGACGCATATCGTCGCCATGACAGGCTCCTACTTCCGTGGCGATGCGGAGGCCGTCCTTCACCCTGAGGACGAGCGGAGATTTGATACCGTCACCTACACTTACTATGAGCAGTTGAGCGGCTATGAATACCTCAAGCAGCTCGACATCGGGTATTATTTCTACACGGACCGCTACGCGGACGAGATTTTGAAAGTACTCGATCCCAATGAGAAGACCATCGTGCATATTCCGAACGTGAATTCGCGGGAAAGCACGAAGGATAAAATCCGCGAAGTGGAGCATATCCTTGAAGAGCTGGGGGATTGGCAGGGAACTGACCCTGAGACGGGATTCCAGCTGGTAAAGACTTCTGAAGGCAAGATCCTGAAAATCGCTGATTTGGTCGATGACGACCCGGCAAAGCGTGACCGCGTTTCAGCGGCCTTGAAAGACCCTTCGCAGAAGAACAATCGGGATTATGTGGACATCATCATCGCCCTTGGCATGGCCAAGGAGGGCTTTGACTGGATTTGGTGTGAACACGCCTTAACGGTGGGCTACCGCTCCAGCCTGACGGAGATTGTCCAGATCATCGGCCGTGCCACCCGTGATGCGCCGAATAAAAAGAGGGCGCGGTTCACTAATCTCATTGCAGAGCCGGAAGCGGCAAAAGATGCCGTTGCCGAAGCTGTCAACGATACCTTGAAAGCCATTGCAGCCAGTCTGCTCATGGAGCAGGTGCTGGCACCGCGTTTTGAATTCAAACCCAAGCGACCTGAAAACGAGCCAAACGAAGGCTATGACTACGGCGATAGCGGTTATCAGCCAAACAGACCAAACGTCGGCTTTAACGAGGAAACAGGAACGATACAAATTGAGATCAACGGTCTGGTGGAGCCGAAGAGCGAAGAAGCTCAGCGTGTCTGCCAGGACGATCTCAACGAAGTGATCACCGCCTTTGTTCAGGACAAGGAGGCTGTGGAGCGTGGTTTGTTTGATGAGGAACTTGTTCCGGAAGAACTGACTCAAGTGCGCATGGGCAAGATCATCAAAGAGAAATATCCGGAACTCGATGTCGAAGATCAGGAGGCCGTCCGGCAACACGCCGTCGCGGCTCTCAACATACTCCAAAGCGCAAAGCAGAGTATCGTGGGTAAGGGAGGGGGCACCCCGGCTGCCAACACGGCGCTTATCGATGGTGTCCGACTGTTTGCCATAAATGTGACGTTACTCGATATTGACCTTATCGACCGGATCAACCCATTCGGCGAAGCCTACGCCATCCTTGCAAAAACCATGAGCGAGGAACGGCTCAAGCGTATCAAGGAAGTCATTGAGGCGAAGAAGGTCAGTATGGACCTCAATGAAGCCCGTGAACTCGCAAAACGGGCTCTGAAATTCAAACAGGAAAAAGGTCGCTTGCCGTCATTGATCGCCACCGATCCATGGGAAAAACGCATGGCTGAAGGCGTGGCCTTCCTGCAACGAAAAGCCAAGGAGGAACAGGAAGATGCCTAAGCACGTCAGTAAAGAAGACCTGGAGCTTCTCGGTGAGCTGGGCGTCGATACCGCGCCCAAAAAGCAGGCCGTTCGAACGCCGCGTGAGCAGCGCATCATCGCAGGCTATGAGGAGATTGAACGCTTTGTGAAGCAGCACGGCAGGCTCCCGGAGCCGGGCGAAAACCGCGATATTTTCGAGCGGCTTTATGCCATCCGCCTGGCTCAGCTTAGGAAATCAGCCGAGTGTCGGGAGTTGCTGGGCGGCATCGATGTGAAACGTTTACTCGATGTTCAGGACGACGAGGAGGCAGTGGGTGTGAATGAGGCGGGAGGCACGGATGAAGGGCTATTGGAAGCTCTCGGTGTGCCTGGGGGGGCGACCGATGATATCACTGAATTGAAGCATGTTCGTTCCAGTCAGGAGAAAATGGCGGCGGAAGAGATCGCGCAACGAATCCCGTGTCAGCACTTCGGGGTGTTCAAGCCTCTCTTCGATCAGGTGCAGAAGGACTTGGCCTCTGGCTTTCGGAAAACCCTGAAATACCAGGACAATGGAGAGATCAAAAAAGGCGATTTCTTCATCGTCGAGGGTCAGAAGGCGTATGTTGCCGACTGGGATGAGCCGTTCATAAGCAGCTATAACAAGCCTGACCGCCGCTTACGCGTCATCTACGACAACGGGACGGAGAGCGACTTGCTTCTACGCTCCATGCAAAGGGCCTTGAATCGAGACGAGTCCAGTCGCCGCATCACCGATCCCGGTCTCGGTCCGTTGTTCTCCGACCAGGCGGAGGAGGACGATCAAACCGTCGGCTATGTGTATGTGCTGAGAAGCACATCCGACAACGCTTTCATGACCGAAAATCGAAAGGTAATTCATAAGATCGGGATTACCAGAGGCTCGGTTCAACGACGTGTCGCGAACGCGACAAAAGACCCGACCTACCTGCTCGCAGGTGTCGAGATCGTGGAGACCTACAAAATATCCAACCTCGACCTGAAGCGACTGGAGAAACTCCTGCACAAGTTTTTCGAACCGGCACGTCTCGATCTACAACTGAAGGATCGCTTCGGCTTTGGCGTGGAGCCTCGCGAATGGTTCCTCGTCCCATTGCCGATCGTCGAAAAGGCCATCCAGAAACTGATTGATGGAACGCTCCCCAAATACCGCTACGAACCGAAAGAAGGCCGGATCGTAGCTCTCGATGAAGCGTAAGCACCAAAGCAGGCCCCTCAAGACGCGAAGTTGGAGCCAGAGCAGGCGATCTCCGGGCCGCCTTAAAAAGAATGGAGCCAGCCATCGGACTCGAACCGACGACCTGCTCATTACGAATGAGCTGCTCTACCAACTGAGCTAGGCTGGCGTAAAGGGAGGGAAGCTTGGAAAGGTGAGGGTGATCTAGGCAAGCCAATTCCATTGGCGTGGGCTCGGCTATGTTTAACCGCCCGCTCGTGCCTCGCTTGAGAACGCGGAGTACACGGAGGAAGGTAGGAAAGGGTGAAGGGGCTTTCTGCTTCAGGTTGTGTGTGGCCCAGGCATTCCTGCCTGTGGTTCGAAAGGGGGCAGCTTGGAGCTCACCGGAATACCTTTTGGCAAACGCGGTTGCGGGGGGCTTTAGCGGCGGCGTTGGGTGGGGTCGAGGGGGTTGGCTTGGCCGTTTTGGAGGAGGAGGGACTGGGGTTCGCCGGTGTAGACGGTTTTGTCGTTCCAGATGAGGGTGATGGGTCGGTCGAGGCCGAGGCCGTCTTTGCCGAGATGGACTTCGACGGTGGGAGCGCCTTCGGTCTGGAGGCGGACGGTGTCGTCTTCGATCCAGCATTCGAGGGTGGGGAGGCCGCTCACGGCTTCGTTGCGTTGGAGGTGGATACCCCGGATGCCGGGGGTGCTGTCCTGATCCGCGGCAAAGAAGAAGTGGTTGGGTTTTTTCCGGGTGTGTTGCTGGAGCCAGTTGATGGCACGTTCCTGGACGTCCATGAGGTATTGGTGGCCGATGCCCGGGGTGGTGTGGATTTCGGCATCTTTGCCGGAGCGGGCGAGTTCGTCGCGCATGACGTCCATATAGGGGTAGAGGAAGTCATTTTCGCCGCACCAGATCCAGATGGGGAGGTCGCCGGCGTTGCGGGGAAGAAGGATGTTTTCTTTTTCGCGCCAGAGCCCGCCGGCGAGGACTGCGATCGCGGCCCAGCGGTCGGGGGTGCGGAGGCCGACGGACCAGGTGCCGCCCCCGCCCATGGAGAAGCCGTAGAGGTAGCGCCGGTCTTCATCGATCTTGAAGTTGGCGTGGACGTCGTCGTAAGCCTCAAAGATGTCGGTTTCGGCAATGCCCCGATAGCCGAGGTTGCCACGGCCGAAGGGCATGCACCAGTAGCCATTGCGCTGGATGGCGGCAAAGGTTTTGGGGGAGGTGTAGCCGTGGAGCTGGGGAGCGCTGGCGTCGATGCCGGTGCTGAAGGCAACACTGCTGGCGGGGTTGTCGTTGCCGGCCCCGTGGAGTTCGAAGAAGAGCGGGTAGGCCCTGTCGGGGTCCCAATCGCGTGGAAGCCCGAAATGATAGAATTGAAGGGAGCGATCGTGTGGCGAGACGTAGGCGAGGACGAGGGTGCGGCGGCCGTCGAGGTAGGCCTCCCAATCACCGGCATCATGCTGGAGGCCAAGGGCGATGCTTTCGATGAAGCCGAGGGTGTCGGTGGCTTCGCCGGGTTGGTCGTCGAGGTAGAGCTGGAGGCGGCCCCATTCCGCGTGGACGAGGCTGCGGATGGATTTGAGGTGGCGGGTGAAGAGCGGGTGGGGGGAGCTCTCCAGGCGACGAGCCACTTCTTCATCGAAGCGGGCGAGGAGGGCGGGGGCGCTCTGGAGCGAATGGGTGGCCTGGTGGATTGTGGAGCCGGCGGTGTCGATGGCCGTGATCTCCAAATCAGGGGTGCCGCTCGCCGGGATAGCTTTGAGGAGGAAGCGGTGAATAGCGCCCTCATCGAGGGAGGGCGAAGAGGGTTCCCAGATCGCTTCTTCGGTGCCGAGACGGGCGGTGATCGCGGTGATACGTTGGTCGGGGTCCCGCAGGGTGACGAGAACTTCGCTGGGATCGCTGACACCCCAGGAGATTGCCTTGGTGATGCCGGATTGGACCCAGGTTCCCGGGGGTGGGGTGAGGGCGTGCTTTTCAAAGAGGCCGGGGCGAGGGCGGCCATCGGCACCGCGACCCTGGTAGAGGCGGATCTGTTCGCGGTCGGGGTGCGATTGGTTGATCTGGATGGCGAGGCCGATCTCAGGGTAGAGGCCGGGGGCGACGCCGAGCGCCTCCCAGGGGAAGGTTAATTCATAGAGGGTGGTCTCGGTGGCGTCATCACGGGCTATGGAGAAAGGTATCCCGGTGAGGGGGCCGGGTGCGATCCTGGCGTTGTCGTGAGCGAAGTAGAGCCAGCCGATGGGACCCGCATCGGTGAGGGCATAAGCGAGAGAAAAGTCGTCCGGGCCCATGGTGCGGGCTTCGTCGGGGTCGTTCCCGGCGCTGCCATCGCCCTTGGCGTCGAGCCCGATCTGGAGAGAATCGCCTTCCCAGATGCCGCTGCCGCGGAAGGGGTTGTAGTGGGTGAGGTCCTGCACCTCGATGCGAAGGTGCAGGCCTTCGGGGGTGGCGACGAGTTTACCGGTGGCACGGGTGTCGCTTTCGGTGAGTGAGAACCGGGGATCGATGGCGTCCCAGTTGAGGGATTCCTGCCAAGCGATGGGGGCCGTCGTGGCATCAGTTGGCGGGAGAGGTTCGATCTGGAGGAGGGGGCTTCCAGAGAGGGGGAAAAGGGGCATCATAAGGCTAATGATACAATAGGGGATTTTCATAAACGACAGTTGGACGGGTTAAGGTAACGGGGGAAGCCGATAACATGAAGGTGATTTTTTGCCACCGTCAAGCTGGCGCAATGGCCGGTGGCTCCCGCCAGGGTAAAGACTCCTTTTCGATCCACTTTCGGGGGACAATAATCCTGACGGGATTCGAGCTGAGGCCAATGCGGCCGTTGCGCAGGAGCGCGTGCATCAGGTCGGTGGCGGCCCGGCCAAGGGCTTCGAGGTCCTCGTGGAAACCGCTGAAGCCCATGTCTTCGGTGATGCAGAAGACGCACCCGGCTAGATCAGGCCGGCCCTCGCGCGCCATCTGGAGGAAAAAGGACGTCCAGGTGATGACGGCATCCGGCTCCACGGCGTCAAGCCACTGTTGGACGTGGGCATTCAGTTCCTTGAACGGAGGCAGCGGCTGAACAGGAAAGCGCAGCATGGGCAGAACCTCGAAGCCGGGTTTCTGGCTGGCGGCATAGGCCAGGGCTGCTTCACAAATAGCGAGATCGGCCGCCCCCGGATCGTCAAATCCGATGATGCCAACGCGTCGGTAGCCCCGCTGGTAAAGGATGTCGATCGTGCTGCACATGCTTTGAAAACGCTCGAGAACGACGGAGTGGTCCGGCGGGTCGAGAACGCTGTAGTTCAAGGCAATGGAAGCGAATTGGCCCCAAGGGAAGCTGTCGCGAAGGTCGGGATGGCGCAGGCCGGTGTAGGCGAAGCCCTGGATGCCGCGTTGACGCATGACCGAGGCGAGGTGGGCCGGGGATCGGAGATCGGCGAGGGCAAAAGCATCCATACGATAACCGATACTCGAAAACTGGTTTTCCATGGCTTTCCGCAGGTAGTACTCGTGATGGGTGGGATCGACCAAGGCCTTCGGCTCCTGGGTGACGAAGGCGACCGTCCCGAGGTAGCCCGAGCGCTGGTTCTTCCAGCGGCCGCTGCCCAATTCCGACAGGATTGGGTCGGGGCGGTAGCCGCGGGCTTCGGCCAGTTCCCAAACCCGTTTTCGGGTCGCTTTGGAAATCCGGTGATGCCCGCGCAGGGCGAGGGAAACAGTCATCGTGCTCACCCCCAGTTCCCGCGCCAGATCGGCTTGTGTCACCCTTGCCATGAAGAATGATTAGTGGGACTTATCGGGCTTCGTCAACAGGTCAGGGGTGTGTGGCCAACTGCTGGCGGCGTGCGTCGCCTGTGCGCTGTTGGGTGAGGATGGGGAGGGGGACGACGGAGGCGGGTGAGGGTTGCGTGACGCGGGGATGATTCGAGCCATGAAACCAGGATGTGCATGTCCGGCTGCGAAAGGGCATTACGGCTAAACTGGAAAAGGGTCGTGAAGAGGATCAGGCTGTGATTGGATCGAGGCCATGACCAATCCTTACATATCCAAATACCCCAATATCGTTTTCCTGGTCGGTGCCATTTTTGGGCTGACGAGTTTTTCGACCGGACAAATAACTTATTATTCAGCGTTGGATTTCTCCCTAACGCAGCCAGCCTTGATAGCGAGCAGCTTCAGTACCGGGCCGGTATTATTGGAGACGGTGCCGGATCACCGCTTCATTGATCCAGGTGCTGATTCACCTGACGCCACCTTTGATCGCTTTTATGGCGGCTCTATTCTGTGGAACGGTGGCTCAGGTGAATGGGGGGCATCAGTGGCGTTAAGGTTTGTGGCAGGAAGCAACCCCCACCAGTCCAGTCCATTCTTGAGGACGGGGGACGGGCAATCGAACTGGGTGATGCAGAACGCCAGTGAGAACGCCTTCGGTCACGCTTATTCGAGCACGGATCCCCTTCATTTTGTCATCAAAGTGACGGATGAAGCATGGAACCACGCCCGGGTGAGTCTGTATGTGGACAGCTCCCTGGCGGCGGCCCAGGCGCGGGCGTTTGGCGGCGCAGTGGCGGACTGGGTTGATCCGAACAGCATTGTGAATGCTTCGTTGCTCTTCATGCAGTGGGACGTGAGCCAGGAAGAATGGTACACGACGGAGACATCCATCGAAGTTTCGAATATGTTCAGCGCCATTCCTGAACCGTCCACCTATGCGCTTTTCTTCGGCACCGTGGCTCTGGCCTTTGTGTGGCACCGCCGCCGACTGTCACGACGGACAACGCGATGATCCGATAAATCAAGATCAAATAGCTGGGAAATCTTTGAACCGGTGCTCATCCGCGATCGTGGGTGAGCACCGTTTATTTTGTCGGCGAAGCCGGGGTGGCGGGTAAAATCGTCGACATGCGGGCGTCGGTGATTTCGGTGAGGGTGTGGCGTTTGTAGCCGGGAGGAGCAACTTCGATGCGGGCCGGTTTTTGGTGCCACTGGCCTTCGACTTCAAGTGTCAACTCGCCGGAAGCCAGCTTTTGGGCGGCGACGGTGACAGGTCCAAAGGCGGTGAGGGTGGGTCCGAAGCTGGCCTTGTGCTCACCCTTGAGCCATTCGGGCATGAGGCCGGCGGCGACGACGAGGGTATCGGTTTCTTCTTCGCGGACGAAAGCGTTTCGGATGAAGAGGACCCATTCGGCGGCGGCCCAGCCGTGTTGGCCATCGCCCATGCAACCGGTCTTGAGTTGGGGGTGGATGGCTTCGGGCCATTGTCCGGTGGGGGAGGCGAGCCCGGCGCAGGTGCGGATCATGTCCATCCACCGAGGGTCCCCGGCGCGCATGAGGACCTGGGCAATATGGAGGGTGAGGTAGATGTTTACGCCGGAGTGGATCATGTCCTGAAAGAAGCCGCCGTCGTGGAAGCAGTTTTCGATGAGGTAGTCGACGGTGCGCATGACTGCGGGATCGTCCGGAGGCACGAGCTGGAGGGGGTAGTCGACGCAGATCGAGCCGACGGCTCCGGAGTCCATGCGCCGTCCGGGGGCGGCGGGAAATCCGCCGAGGGAGCGTCGCGGGGGGATATTGTGAAGGTTGTCGAAGATGGATTTATGGTAGTCGTCGAATTCGCGCTGGGCTTCAGCGGCGAGCTCAGGGAGGTCGGCGGTCTGGAAGAGCTCGATGACTGAGCGGAGGCCAGCGAGGCACCAGAAGTTGTCCCAGTAATAATAATCATTGGGTCCGAGGTGCTCGGCACTGAAACCGGCGGGCATGAGCCCGGCGGCGGGGTGGTCGGTGCTTTTGGCGAGGCGTTTGCGGCCGATCCAGTGCATGCCCTTGCCGAGGGATTTGAGGAGTGCCTCGGGGAGGGGCTGGCGGTTGGTGGCCCAAACCCGATGGCAGATCCAGAGGGCTTCGCCATTGGCATCCCATTCGCCTTCCTGGGATTCGTAATAGCCATTGTGTTTCTGGCGGGAAGGGAAGTTGTCGAGGGCTTCGCGGGCGCGTTCATTGAGGCCGACGGCGAGGAGACCATTGAGAAGCATGGCGGCATCGCGAAACCAGAAACGGCGGTAAGAATAGGGCCCGGGGTAGGGGTCGCCCGCGGTGAAGGAAATGAGAGCTCGCTTGGCCGCTTGGTAGAGGAAGGTGTGCTGGGAGTCGGCGATGTTGAGCTTGGCCGTGGGGGCGACGGCTTCCGCCCAGCTCGCCGCCTTGGCGCGCCTCGGTTTCCAGCCGAGGTCCTTGATATCGCGGTCAAGATCGATGCGCACCTCAACGCTCTGGTCCTGCTCGGGAACGAGCGGGAAAAGGGCAGCGGCGGTGGCCATGCCGACGGGGCAGTCGACGCGGTGGCGGTGCTCCTCTTCGAAGAGTCGGGAGAAGACATCGCCCTCTTTGTAGCAGGAAAACTGGATGCGTGAGGCCGGTTCGCTGAAGTGGATTTTTGTTTCTCCGTTAACAAGGAGACCGGCTCCGTCTTCAATGGTGGCGATGGAGTCGATAAACTGGATGCCTTCGGGGTTGAAGGGGCGGATGGCGAGGGCGATCCAAGCGGGGCTCCTGCTGGTGCGGGCGGAGGCGCGCAGGGTGGCGCAGGGCGGGCCGTCGCGGCGCTCGGCAAAGGTCCGGGTGAGGAGGAGGGCTTGATCTACCCGGATGACCGTTTCGACGGCGTATTCCGGACTGAAGTAGAGATGCTGGGACGCTTCGGGGGCTTTTGACGGAAGGATGCAGGGTCCGCCTTCGGTGATAAGCCAGGCGTCGATGGACCAACCGTCGTGGAGAGGTGTGAGGAGGCCGCGCGGATCGACGATCGGATAGAGCGGGTAGTCGGGCTGGGAGACGGCGGTCCAGTTGCGCTGGGTGAGGTTGATATGGCTGATGGAATAGGCGCGCGGCAGAAAGGAAGGGTCGCGTGGGTTGAACTGCTTTTGGACCCAATGCGGCCAGATCCAGTCGAGATTGTTCTGGATGGTCTTGGTGTTGATGAGGCCGCGGGCATGCATGGCCACCCCGGCGCGGAGCAACTCGAGGGGCTCCATCGCTTCGGAGGGCTCGGAGAAGCGGCGCATGCGGGCGAGCACCATGATGGGATCGAGAAATCCGTAACTTCGTGCCGCACGGCGGGCGGCGAGGGACCAGAGGTAACGTTTGAGCTTCATGAAGTTTCCGCGGAGTGGGTGGGGGCGAGGGGTCTGGGGGGCGGGGGTGTTTGTTCCCCGGCTGGGCCCCGAGACCGATCAAAGGGCGTTCAAGAGGCGGTTCGGCTGGGAACGCGGGTCATTGGGGCGTCTCGACGGCGTCGTCGCTAACGATGGCGGAGAAGGCGGCGCTGGCTTTGTTCGAAAGAAGGCTCCATTCGGCATCGAGACGTTCCACGATGCGATCAAGGGTGGTGCGGGTGCCTCCGTTTTTCAGCTGGTTATCGGTGATGGCACGAAAATAGAGGTCGATCAACTTGAGGGCGCAGCGTTCCCGGGAGAAGGCTTGAGCGCTCTTCAGGGCCTGTACTCTGAGGCGTTTGAGGCCGGTGGTGTCGCGCATGAAGGCATGGGCTTGGTCGGCGAAAGCTTGAACGGTTGTCTCCTTGGGAAGGAGCGCGCCGTTGTGGTCCGTTTTGACGACTTCGCGCACTCCGGGGCCGTCGAGGGCAAGAATGGGCGTGCCGGCGGCCATGGCTTCGACGAGGGTGATGCCCTGGGTCTCGGTGAACGATGTGAAGACGAAGAGCTCCATGGCCGCGTAGGCGTCGGCCAGTTGCTCGCGCGTCTGCTGGCCTGCCAGGACGAGCTGATCCCGCACGCCGCGCTTTTCAAAAGCTTCGATGATAACGCGTTCGTCGTCGCCCTTGCCGACAACGAAGAAGCGGTCGCCGGGATCGCGGGCCACGCAGTCCGCCATGGCCTCGGAGAGAAATCCCAGATTTTTCTCCTTTGCCAAGCGCCCGACATGGCCGATGACCCGGGCGTCGGGAGGAATGCCGTATTGCTCGCGGGCGCGGGCGGCGTTGCCGTTGCCGAAGAGCTCGAGGTCGACCCCGGTGGGGAGCACGTCGATGGGCACCTCCACGCCTCGGGAGCGCATTAACTGAGCGATGCTTTCACTGGGGGCGATAACGCGTTCGCAGAGATTGGCGTAATCAGTCGCCAGCTCGATGACGAGGCGTTTGATGACATCGGCATCCACCGGAGAGTAGTGGGTGTAGCGTTCGTAGAGGGTATGGTGCGTGAAGACAACGGGTAGACCCAGCGTGGCGGCGGTGCGCACGGCGGCGTCTCCGAGGAGAAAGGGGTGGTGGCTATGAACGATATCAGGCGCGAATTCTTCCACGCGATCGAAGATGTATCCCGGCTGGATGACACTTAATGAAAAACCACTCCCATTGAAGTTTTTCAGGGCTGGAGCCCGCACAACAAAAGGGTCGGTCTCGGCCTCAGCCGTCGCATCGAGAAACTCGGGTGCGACAATGAGGCAATCCCATCCGAGCTTGCGAAGATCCTCTGAGAAGGTTTCGGCGGAGCGCGCCACCCCGCCCACATGGGGCAGGTATGTGTTTGTGAACATGACGACTTTCGGCATGAGTTCCAGTATAGCCAGGAACCTGTTCCTGTCCACCAACGAGCAATCGGTGAGGGATCAAGCAGAGATGACCGCTGTTTCGTCGGTGTGACTCGCCGCAGGGGCGATGTGGAAACGGGAGGTAGTAGCAGATTATGGGTACGGGCGAAGGTCGGGCTTCACCCGGACCCCGTCGCCGACACGGTCGCCGGGATGGGTGATAACGATTTCTCCAGGGCTGAGGCCGGAGAGAATCTGCGTCCAAACCCCGCTGCGTCGGCCCGGCTCCACCGCGCGCCGCTCGGCCCGGCCGCCTTCAATCGCGTAGAGCGCCCACCCGTCATGGTGTCGGAAGAGGGCACTGGTCGGGACCTGGAGGACCTGATCGCCCTCCCAGAGGATGAAGCGGGCTTCGACGCGGTAGCCCTCGCCCAGAGCGCTCCAGGTCTCCGGTGTTGCTTCGAGGGCGAGGAGAACGGGCACGCGCTGCTCATCCACCCCGAGGGCGGAGATCCGCGTGAACCCGGATGGGTCCACCCGTTGGACCCGCGCGGGCAGATCCTGGCTGCCACCCCACCGGGTGAGCACAACCTCCATGCCCGGGCGCACCCGGACGGCGTCCATGGAAATGAGATCGACCTGCACTTCAAGTTGGTGGAGGTTCCCGATTTCAAAGATGGGTTCGCCCGCCTGGATAACGCCTTCGCTCCACCGGTGGCGTCGGAGGATGACACCACTTCCAGGCGACCGCCCGGCGAGCACCCTGGCTTCTTCGCTGCCTCGCTGCCCTTGCTCGATCTCAAGGAGTGCGGCGGCATTACGCACTTCGTATCGGGCGGCATTCTCATTTTGCTGAGCGGCCTGCTCATTTGCCTTTGCCCGGTCCAGCTCGCGTTGCGCTCGATCCAGCTCCGCTTCGGGGACAGCCTGGCGGGCCTCAAGGGCACGGATACGTTCAAATTCCCGCTGGGCGTGGCCGACCTCGGTGATGCTCGCGGCGAGCTCAGCCTCGGCTCCGGCCAGGCGCGCCTCAGCGACATGAAGGGCTTCAACGGCCTGGCGCCGACTCCGCGCATCAAGGGCGGGGGCTGGAAGGTTTTCGATCTGGAAAAGGACGTCGTCTTTCTGAACAGGATCACCGACCTCCCGTTCAACCCGCAGGAGGTAGCCCGTGATGGGAGCCGTGACAACTGCGGGATCCCGCAGCGTGGTGCGCCCCTCTTCCTCGATCGATTCAACGAAAGGCCCCTCGGCTGTGCGGATGGCATTGACGGGAATGGGGGCTGGCCAGAGCGCAAGGGCAATCAAGGCGATGAGGGCTCCCGCAAAGAATATGAGGTAAAGCTTTTTTCGGGGCTTCATGTTCATTCCATTGTTTTCAGGGCGGAAACCATGTCGAGACGGCGAAGGCGACGCAGCATCAAAAGGGCGGAGAGGATGGAAGCCAGAAGGATGCCCACGGTTGAGAAGGCGTAGGTTTGTGCTGTCATGATAAAGGGAATACGGAAGGTATCCATGGCGAGGGCACGGTTGAGGATGTAGGCGAGGAGCGTTCCGGTGCCCCAGCCAATCGGGATGGCCAGCAGCGTGAGAAAGGCGATCTCCCCGAGAAGAATCCAGGCGACCTCGCCCTGGGTGAAACCGAGGACACGCAAGGTGGCGAGCTCGCGCGACCGTTCGGCGAGGGTGATCCGGGCGTTGTTGTAGATGACGGCAAAAGCGATCGATCCCGCAAGGGTGAGGAGGATGCTCATGAAAATCAGGACCGTATCGACCATATAGCGACGGATATTGGTCTCGGCTTGCGTGAGGAGCCCAATGCCGGCGACACGGGGCATCTCCCAGAGCCGGTCAATGAGGTCCATGCGGGCGCTGCGGTCGATCTGGAACCACGCTCCGGAAAGGGCCGGCCCTTCGCGCAGGATCCGGTTGAGCGCCCGCCGCTCCATATAGGCGCTGACGCCGACGGGTTCGTCGACTGTTCCGGCGAGCGGAATCATGAGCGTGCGTCGGTGCCCCTCGAGCACATCGACGGCGACCTCTTCACCCACGGAAATCCCGAGGTGCTCCGCGAGGTAGCGGGTCATGAAGAGGCCCTCGGGCGGGAGCTTGACGGGCAGGTGGTTCTGGTCGATCAAGCCGCGGAGGCGGGGTTCGGCATCCATGCCGAGGATGGCGGTGCGGTAATGGGTGAGGCCCTTGGAAAGGCGCACCGGAACGGCGCGGTAGCCTTCGACAAAGAGGGTGCCTGGGAGGTGTTCGAGCTCGCGGAGAGCACGCTCCGGGGTGGCTTCGGTGAAGGTCAGGTCGAGATCCATCTGCAGCACCTTTCGGTATTGGGTATCGACCATGTAGTCCACGGCATTGAATTGAAAATGGCCGACCAGAATCAATGCGCCGGCCAGGCCGATGCCAACGACGGAGAGGGACGTCTTCATCGGGTGGCGCGAAAGGTTGCGGAGGATGATCCTCGTGGGTTGGCTAAAGAGCTTTCGGCCGAGGGCGGATTGATCGACCCATCCTCGCTGAAAGCGTTCGGGGAGGGGCGGTCGCATGGCCTCTGCCGGGGGCAGGAGGACAGCGCCCCGCACGGCACCAAAGACCCCAAGCGCAGCAGATCCTCCGGCAATCGAAAGGGCGAGGGCAATGACCCAGCCCTGGAGGCGAAAGCTCAATTCGGGAAAGCGGAAGTATTCGGTGTAGACGGTGGCCAGTTCACCGGCTGCCCAAGCCCCGCAGGCGATGCCGCCGGCGGCACCGAGGAGGACGATCAAGCCAGTGAGGAGGGCGTAGTGGAGGCCGATCTCGAAATGGGTGTAGCCAAAAGCCTTGAGGACGGCGATCTGCGAGCGCTGCGTCCGGACGATGCGGCCCATCAGCATGTGCAGGAGAAAGGCGGCCACGCTGAGGAAGATAGTTGGGAGGATCCGAGCCATCACGCCAAGGTTGGCAAGCTCATCGGAGAGGAAACGATCGGACGCCTGATCTTCCCGGCCGTATGCGCCCACGCCTCCGTAGCGTGCGAGGATCGTATCGAGTTTTTCGATAACGCGTTCTTCAAGAGCGCCCGGCTGCAAGGTGAGGACGACATTGTTGAAGGCACCGTCCATTGCGTAGGCACTCGCCAATGCCTTCCGATTCATCCAGAGGACGGCATAGCGCTCGTAGTCCGGGAGAAGATCGGAGGGACTCACTTGGTAAACGAACTCCGGAGAGAGGGCCAAGCCGGTGATGACCAGGGTTTCCGAGCGGCCCCGAATGATGGCATTCAGTGAATCGCCGGCATGAAGACCGTGCGCCTGGGCGAAGGCTTCACCGACAATCACTTCTTCCCAGCGCCCGGGGGCGGGCAGGCGGCCTTCGCGAATATAGAGGCGGTTGACCGAAGGCTGTCGCCCGTCGGGGAGGGAGAGGATGTCTCCGCGGATGGGTTCATTGAAGCCGGAGACTTCCAGGCGAATCGGGGCGCGCACGCGGGTTTCGATCTGGTTGATGCCGGGGATTTCGCGCAGGCGCTCAATGACCGAATCCGGGGCCCGTTTGAGCTCGGCGAAGACATGGGCGAATTGATGGGCCTCATAAAATCGATCGCGGGTGAGGCTGAGGGCGTCCAGCGTCGTGACAGAAATGATCAGAGTCATGACTCCGGCTCCAACGACGATTGCGATCGCCGCGATCTGCGCTTTCATGGTGGCGAAATCGCGCAGGAGCTTCTGGTGGAGGGTGCGCATGGGAGGCTACTTCACCAATCGAGATCGTGCGGGTTCTTACGGTGTTCGTTTGAGCGCTCCTCGGCGATCCGTCCGTCCCGCATACGCAGGATTCGGTGTGCCATTTCGCCAATGACCTCGTTGTGCGTGATCAGCGCGGTCGTCGTGCCGAGGTTTGTGTTGATCTCCTGAATGGCTTCGAGGACGCGGGCGCTTGTTTTTGAATCGAGTGCGCCCGTCGGTTCATCGCAGAGGAGGACGGTGGGGCGTTTGGCAATGGCTCGGGCGATGGCGACCCGCTGTTGCTCACCGCCGGAAAGCTGAGCGGGAAAATGGTCCATCCGTTCTTGCAAGCCAACCAACTCCAGCGCCGCTTCGGGCGAAAGGGGATTGCGCGCGATATCGGTGACAATGGCGACGTTCTCGCGGGCGGTGAGGCTCGGGATCATGTTATAGGATTGGAAGACAAAGCCCACTTGGTGGCGGCGGTAATCGGTCAGCTCCTTTTCGGTGGCATGGGTCATGTCGCGCCCGCGGTAAGTGACCGATCCTTCGGTCGCAATATCAAGGCCTCCGAGGATATTCAAGAGGGTGGACTTCCCGCAGCCGGATGGTCCAAGGATTACGGTGAGCTCGCCCTCGCGGAGAGACAGGTCGATCCCGCGCAGGGCTTCAATCGTCACTTCGCCCATGATGTAGGTCTTTATCAGGCCGCGGGTCTCGAAGATGATTGTCTCTTCCGCGGGTCCAGTCTCCTTCCTGTGCATTGAACCCGACGCTACGGGCTTCACGGGGCGACTCAATCAAATGCGGGAGGAGGCCGTGTGGTGGAGCAAGCGGCATGGGGGGTGGCGTACTTTCGGCGTCGCCAAGGAGCGGGCTCTGTGGCGAAGTGTTTCTCAATGCGCTCTTTCTTCGTGGAAGCCTGTCTTCTCGCTCGTTATGATGATGTGTTGGTCATTAATAAACCGCCGGACTGGCCGACCAGTGGCCGTTCGTTGGAGGATGACGACTGCGTTCAGTTCCACCTCATAAAACACTTCGAAGCGATGGTCTGGGCCATTCACCAGCTCGACGCCGATACGAGCGGCCTGTGTCTTTTTACGCTGAATAAGCGGCGGGTTCGTGAGTTTCAGGCGATCTGGGGGCACCCGGAAACTTCGAAGGAATACCTCGCTATTGTTCACGGTGAGCCGCCGTGGGAGCAGATCGAAGCGCACGCGCCAATCGGGTTTGTCGGCGAAGGTCAGCTTGGGGTGACGGCGGATGGCCGGGTGGCGCATTCAGGGTTTCAGGTGCTGGATCGGCACGCTGGGTTCAGCTTGCTGCGCGTCCGGCTCCATACCGGTCGGACGCACCAGATCCGGATCCATCTACAGCACCTCGGTTATCCCCTCATCGGCGAAGAGTGGTACCGCGAAACCCCGTGCACCCTCCATCCACGGCAGGCGCTCCATGCCCATCGGTTGTGTTTCCCGACAGCCTCGGCGCTCTTGTCCAAGCAAAGCTTGGTGGCCCCGGTGGCCGGGGATTTGGTCCGACTGGCAAATAAGGTCGGATTGAGAGGAAGGGTATTTGAAGAGTGAAGGAGCGCTTCGCAGCCGCGTTTGCCAAAACGTGGATTCCGAGCTGGCTCCAAGCTCGCGCCACCACGGACGAAGACAACTATCCACGGAATGACACGGGATGATCACGGAGGTAAAGGCAGGACTGTTCCGTGGGTTGCAGGCCGGGTTCGAGGCCTCCCGCGTGCTTCATCGAATCTTTGGCAAGATCCGCTATAAAGACGACGATCGAGCTGACGATCCAGGCTTAACGGTGGCCGCTGCCGGGCATGCCCATAGGACCTTGGCCTTCCCAGGAAGCGGGTTGGCTCCAGGGGATTTCCTGGGAATCCGGATCTTCATCTGCCAGGGTGCGGCAGCCGGTGGTGCCGAGGGCAAGTGCCAGGAGCAGGAGGGTAATTGGCAGAAGGAAGCTCTTTTTCATGGCTCGATGAGTAGGGTATACCCGGAACCTTTGGCAAGCGTTTGTCCCGGATTCTGTTCAAGAACGTGCGCGATGGAAATGGACGGACGGACTTCGTGGAGGAGGAGCCGGGCTACGGCGGTGCCATCGCGTTTTAAGGTCGCGGTGGACTGCTCGTTGAGGCCGCTGGAAGTGCCGCAGTCTAAAGCCACGACATCGGAGCGGGCGGAGATGCTCAGGATATCGATTGGCACGGCCACTGGCGAGTGATGCCGGGGGCTGTTTTGCAGAGCGATCAACTGCGTTTGGAGTTTGGTGATTTCGCGCTCGAGTTCCTGGCGCTCCTCGCCTTGGAGCACCGCAGGCCGGCTTTTCGCTTCGATGAGTTCGCGTCGGAATTGCGCTAGCTTGTCCTCAAGGGATTGATTGCCCGCTTCGAGATCAGAAATGGCTCCCCTGAGTTGTCGTGCTTCCAGTTGCGCTTGGCGCAGCTGAGCGCCGAGGGTGGTCTCGCGAGCTTTTGTGGCGGCGAGTTCCCGATCCAGTTCGATGACCTTCCGATCGAGTTGCGCCTTCTGCTTCTCGGCGGCGTCGGCTTTCTCCTCTGCCCGGGTCAGGGCGAGAGCGGCTTTATCCCCCGCTTGGCGGAAGTGGTCTGCCTGACCTGTGGCGCGGACCTGAAAAAAGATCGCGGCGAGAAGAAAGAGTGCCGCCAGGGTGGAGGATACAAATGCCCAAAGCTTCATCGTTAAAAACAGGAATGGCGCAGGTTATTGTAAAGCCTTACCGTCCTGTTTTTATGGATCAAGCTGTTTGATAGCGGAAGCGGTCTTTTTCGGGGGATTCGCCGAGCTCGATCTTTATGCCTTTTGAAGGGTTGGCGGCGAGGTGTTCGAGCAGCGCGTGGATGGTCAACGCCTTGGATTTGAGCGAGAGCGCCTCGGCAATGTCTCCCGCCGTGAGACTTTCCGAAGTGTGGCCTTTGAGATGCTCGACAAGTGTTTGCTGAAGTTCGAGGAATTCGGCGGCGGCCCGCTTGCCGGCTTCGACGCCAGGCTGATGGTAGGCGTTGATGTTCACCAGAAAGGCGTAATAACCCACGGCCCGCTCGTAGAGAGCAATGAGCATCCCGATGGTCTCGGCACTTATCTCCGGTATGGTGAGGGTGAGGGAGGTGCGCCCGTTTTCGGCCAGAGCGGCGCGGGTGCCGAGAAGGAAGGCGTGGAGGTAATCGCCGCTCGAGATTCCGGGTTCCACCTCGATGGACGCCCCCTCACGATCTTTCAAGACTGCGATAAATGTGGCGAAGAAGTTGGGAACACCTTCCCGAAGTTGCTGCACATAGGCGTGTTGATCGGTGGAGCCCTTGTTTCCGTAAACAGCAATTCCCTGATGAACGGCCTTTCCGTCGAGATCCAGCTCCTTGCCGAGCGACTCCATGATCAGTTGCTGGAGGTACTTGGAGAAGAGTGCCAGACGGTCCTTGTAGGGGAGGATCACCATGTCTTTGTCGCCCTTTCCATTCGTGGCGTAGTGCCAAGCCAGTGCCAAAAGAGCGGCAGGATTCTTCTCCACTTCTTGAACGCGGGTGAGCGCGTCCATCTTGGCCGCGCCCCGGAGAAGGGCGTTGATGTCGAAGCCTTGCAGGGCGGCCGGGAGAAGGCCGACAACGGCTGTCTCACTGGTGCGTCCTCCCACCCAATCAAACATCGGAAAGCGCGCCAGCCAGCCTTCCTGCTTCGCTGTTTGATCAAGCTTGCTGCCCGGGCCGGTAATGGCGACCGCATGCCGTGCGAACTCCACCCCTTCTCCGAGGAAAGCGTGTATGGTTTCGAGCATTCCATTGCGGGTCTCGGGGGTCCCACCACTTTTGGAGATCACCACGACCAGCGTGCGATCCAGGCGACCCCGCAGGTCGGCGAGAACCAAGTCGATGCCATCGGGATCCGTATTATCGAGAAAATGCACCCCGAGGCGGTCTTCTCCGGGCTGACCAAGGGCCTGGGCCACAAACTGGGGGCCAAGCGCCGATCCACCGATTCCAATCACCAGAAGATCCGTGAAAGCCCCGCCTTGTCCTTGGATTTCGCCCCGATGGACATGCTTCGCAAAGGTTTCGACCTGTGCGCGGACAGCTTCAATCGCCTCCGTGAGTTCCTCCGAAGGCGCACGAGAGCTGTCGCGAAGCCAGTAATGCCCCACCATGCGGTTCTCATCGGGGTTGGCGATCGAGCCAGCTTCCAGATCGGCCATGCTTGCAAAGGCGCTTTCCATTGCCGGTTGCATCTTCCGAAGGAAATCGGGGGAAAACCCGATCAGGCTCAGATCCAGAGAAAGGCCTGCTTTGGGCCAACGATAGAGAAATTCACCAAAAGAATTGGAGGACATGGATGAAAGCAAAAGCAGCCAAATTAGAAAATGCAATAGGCTGAAGGCAGAAAGGGAGGAGAAGATGCCCCCGCTCTTCAAGCGCCCTTGCTTCAGCAAAAAGCCCCGGAGGAGAGGCGCACCGAGGCGCAATTCCCGGATCACCCCCCCCCCCGCACGCACCCTCATAATCTACCAGGTAAGATATAGTTGACACAGCGGGGCTGGCTTGAGTCGGGGGGCGGGGCGTCAGTCGGGTCCCGGGCTTTCCGCACGCTCCATCGAATCTTTGCGCGATCCGGTGTCGGAGCTGAGGGTCGCGGCGCTGGGTTTGTGAGGGCTTTTGTTGGCCTGAGAGCGGTGCGTTGTGCGAGTGCGGAAAAGAAAAAGGCCCGGCGGGTGCCGGGCCTTGTATATGGGGAAGGGTTGGCTTTAGGCGGGCTGCACCTTTGGGATGCTGGAGGGGATGTCTACATCGTGAAGGTGGCGCCGCTTGAAGCGAAAGATTCTGGCCCGTTGGCGGAGCATGCGGTCGAGTTTTTCGACGAGCAGATCGATGGATTTATAGAGGTCCTCGCTCCCGGCGGTGGAGAAGAGGGGTTTGCCACGGATGTCGATATGACCCTTGGCGACGAATTTATGTTGGTTTGCGGTGGTGGGAGCGTACCCAAGCTCCATGCGGATTCGAATGATATGGGCTTCATGCTCAAACAGTTTCAACGCCTTCTCATATGCGAGGGACTTGATCGCAGGGGTGAGTTCGAGGTTGTGGCCAGAGATGATGATATCATTCGTTCTGTCTTTCATATTTTCTATTCCTCTGTTCTGTTGTTGCTGTGAAGGCTCCTGAAGGTCCCGGACGGACACGTCCGGAGCAGGAGCGGTAGCGGTCGCCGACCCTCGGAGGGTGCGGTGAGGCCGCCAAAGAAATCCGCCTCAAACGCCTCTTTTTGTAGAAGAGGATGAGGTTGCGCGGGAGCCCTTGATGTTGAAGGGTGTGCCGCGATGAAAAAACGCCCAAACCCCCTTGATTCCTTTTCAACTGCAATTGTCACTGGGGGTTCTTCCGGCATAGGAGAATCTTTATTAAAACTCGTTAGTAGATTAAAAGGGATTCGTCTGATTTGCAACCTTTCTCGGCGTCCCCCTCGCATTTCGCTCCCTGTCGCGCTCCGTCACAAGACTTGTGATCTTGCGGATGCGGCGGCGCTGGCTGAGGCCGCAGATGAACTCTGCCGGGATTTGGCGGAGGCCCCGCCGGGCAAGTTGCTTTTGGTGCACAATAGCGGGGTTGGGGGCTATGGGCGTTTCCCCGGGGGCGGGGTCGAGGAGCAGATGCGATTGATCGATGTGAATGTTCGTGCGGTGGTGGATTTGACGTCCCGTTTGATGGTGCCGCTACAGGCGCGTGGGGGTGCGATCCTGCTGGTGGCTTCGACGGCGGCGTGGCAACCCACTCCCTGGCTGGCCACCTATGGCGCGGCGAAAGGTTTTGTCCTGAACTGGGGGCTCGCCCTCCGGGAAGACCTCAAGGCATCCGGGATCGGGGTCACGGTCCTGTGTCCCGGGCCGACGCGGACCGATTTTTTCACGACGGCCGGGATGGGTGAAGCACCGCCGGGGATGGGGATGAGTGATCCGGATGAAGTGGCGCGTCTGGCCTTGTGCGGCATCGAGCGCAACCGCGCCATCGTCATGCCAGGTTTCACGAATCGCGTTTTGGCGGCGACCGGTTGCCGGTTGCCGCGTCGCTGGCAGGGGCCGGTGGCGGATTTTATATTGAAGCGATTCCGCAACCCGGCGTCTAATGCTGAGTGATGTCCCCCGTTTCCTGCCGATTGCGCCGGTGTGTTTGCGTCGCTTGGTCCTTTGGGTCCGGTGGACGGGGCTGACGAAAAATCCCATGAGGTTAAAGAATATTTTAATAGCCGGGCTGGGCGTGCTCCTCCTGAGCCTGAAGGGGTTCGCCCACGTGGAGCCCGAGCTCATGCCGTTGGAGGCTATCGAGGTGGGGATGGCGGGCACCTGGCACACTGTAGTCCAAGGCATACAGGTGGAGCCTTACGAACTCGAGATCATTGGTATCATGCCAAACGGTCTCGGTCCGGGACGCCCTTCGATTCTGGCGCGTGCCCTCGATTCGGATAACCGTCTGAGTGGTCCCGTGGCCGGTATGAGCGGGAGCCCGGTCTACATCGAGGGCAAGTTGATCGGGGCCTATTCCTATGGTTATCTCTGGCCGAAGGACCAAGCCATCATTGGCATCACGCCGATCGAGCAGATGCTGGAAATCCTCGATCGTTACCCTCTGGAGCCGCCAGCGGCCGATAGCACGCGCCTGCCGGTGCGATGGGCGGACGCAAAGGAGCGACTTGGACGAGGAAAGCAGCCGAGCGGCAATGAAGCAGACGCGCTCTTTCGACCGTTGCCCACGCCGCTGGCGTTTTCCGGATTCTCCCCGGAAGTCGTCGCCGCTTTTCGCGAGTCCTGGGCTGAGGCCGGATTTGAATCGTTGCAAGGTGCTTCGGGGGGCACAGCCGAGGATCTGGATGTGTCGCTCGCGCCTGGATCACCGGTGGCAGCAGTCCTCATGAACGGTGATTTCTCGGCCGCCGCCACAGGCACCGTCACATGGAGCGATGGCGAGCGCATCCTTGGGTTTGGTCACGCCTTTCAGCAATGGGGCGGGGTGGAGCTCCCGATGGCCGGGGCGGAGATCCTCACGATCGTGCGCAATGTGCAGTTGTCCTTCAAGTTGGCGCGGGTCGGCCCCGTCATTGGTAGTATCTATCAGGATCGCCTCACCGGCGTCGCTGGCAAGGTAGGGCCCGCACCCGTCATGGTGCCCTTCTCGATCCGGAGCATCGGCCCTGGGGGCGACGAACGGCACTATACCGGCGAGATGGTCCCCCACCGCCGTATCCTTCCGATGCTCGCGGCCATGGCCACCTACCAGTCAGCCACCCGGGTGATGGAATCGGGAGAGGAGCAGACGATCCGCCTCTCGGGAACCATCGACGTCGAGGGCCTGGAGCCGATCACCTTCGACGATGTCGCCACCGGGAGCTTTGCCATCTTTGATCTTTCCGACCGCATGCGCTCGCAGATGCAGCGCCTGCTGGAGAACTCGAAAGCATCCGTCACCGTGACGGGCATCGACCTGAAAATGGAGACCATCGATGCCCTCGCGGTGAACCGCCTGCGGGAAGTCCGGCTCCTGCAGGAGCGCGTGCGGGCGAGGAATGGCTGGATCGATCTAGCCGTCACTCTCGAACGCTTTCGCGGCGAAGTGCGGACCGAACACATCCGTATCCACTTACCGGATACAGCCGCCCCCGACGACCGCTATGCGCTGGTAGTGGCGGATGCCGACCGGGCCGATCAACTGGCCGGCCACCTGAGTTCGCTCACGGAGTCTCCGGAGGATATCGCGGATCAGTGGCGTCGCCGCCGTCCGTCGGATGCTGCTTACATCCTTTTGCTGGCACCCGCCGGCGGTCTTCAAGTCGCGGACACCCGCCTGGAGAGCCTGCCGCCATCGGTTGCTTCACAAATGCATACCCGGACATCGCATTATGCCTTTGAAGCAGTGAGTGAACGCATTGTGGCGGAGACGATCATCCCGACACCAGGCCCCTTCATCGGTTCCTTCCGGCTCTCGATAACGATCGAATAATATGAAGTACATCCACTTTATCCTGGGCGGGCTTTTGCTGGCCCTGAGCACGGCTCATGCCGTCCGCACCCACACCTTTGTCGATGAAGGTTTTTCGAGCTTCAATGAAGGCGAGCTTTCCGGGCTTGCCCTAAGCGGAGACGGGCGCCTGGAAACGGCACCGGCGATGGAACGGGTGGCCTTGATCGACGAATCCCTCGTCTGGGCGGCGATTCATGATCTCGATGGAAACCTGATCCTGGGAACGGGCAACCATGGACGCGTCCTCCGCGTAAATCGGGACGGCACGGTCGAAACGATCTTCCAGCCCGATCAAATGCTGACGCGCGCCCTTGCACGCGACGCGGCGGGCAACCTCTACGTTGGAACGTCGCCCGATGGTGCGATCTATCGGCTCCCGCAGGGCGGAGGTTTGCCGCAGATCTTTTTTGATCCCAAGGCCTCATTCTTATGGGATATGCATGTCCGGGACGGTGCCCTCTGGGTGGCGACCGGCTTTCCGGCATCGGTGATCCGAATCGCTCTGGACGAGGCAGCGGGCGCGCCCGCAAGTGAAACCTGGTTCAGTCCGAAGGCGGATCATGTAACCGTTCTCTATCCCGATGAAGCCGGTGTTTGGTGGGCGGGAACGAGCCCGCAGGGAATTCTCTACCGGCTGGATGGCCAGGATGCCGCCTTTGCGGCCTACCATTCGAGTGATCGCGAGATCAAGGCGATCGCCCGTCGAAAGGGGGGGCGCCTCACGTTCTCGACCTTTTCCTGGGAGGATCCCGGCGGGTCTGCTTCATCGACCGGCAGTGCTCCATCAACGGACGGTTTTCTTCCACCCTTTGTCGTGCGCGCCGGGGCGACGGGTGGAGAGCGCGCGGAGGGATCGGATGGACCCCCCATTGTTCCCCAAGGCCGAAGCACCCTTTTCGAACTCGATGAAAGTGGTTTCGTCCGGCCCATCTGGCGCTCAGGACAGTCCGGGATGTTCTCGCTTCACCCACTTGGACAACGCTACTGGATGGTGGGTCTGAACTCAGGGGGCCGGATCTTCGCCTTTGAGAACCGCGATCATTGGAGCCTTGTGCAACAGCTGGAACGCGGTGGGGAGATCAGTCAGATTCTGGAAGACCCCTCTGATGCCGGTCAATTTCTCGTGGTCACCAGCAATCCCGCCGCGGTCTATCGCTTTGGGGGACGCACCCGTGAGCCCGGCGTTTTCACTTCGCGGGTCCATGATGCGGGACAGATTTCCCGCTGGGGTGCCATTGGACTGCTCCTCGAAGGCGAGCCCATCGCGGCCATCGCGACGCGGTCGGGCAACACCCGGGCGCCGGACGCCACCTGGAGCGAATGGGTGGAGGCAGAGGGGGCAAGCGATGGCGTGCGGGCCGAGGCCATGCCTCAAAGCCCGGTCGCCCGCTACCTGCAGTATCGGCTTACGCTCGCGGCCGATGGGGAGGGGTCGATCCGGCGCGTGCGGGGTGCCTACCAACGCCCCAATGCCGCACCCGAGATCCGGGAATTAGCCATTCTTCCGGGGAAATTTGAGTTGAATGTGCAAACGGCGAATGGTCCGGCCCATGAATTCGATTTGGCGTTCAACCCCGGTGGGCGGGCGCGCTTGGCCGGTGCCCAGAATCAGCGCATGCAACTGCGCCGCCTCGATGATAACGGGTTCTTTACGTTGGTCTGGCGCGCGGCCGACCCGAATGAGGATCGCCTCGAATACACCGTCGATGTTCAGCGTATGGGTGAAGACCGCTGGGCGCGTGTCAAGACAGAGCTGGAAGAGCCTGTGTTCAGTTGGAATGTGCAGGGCATCCCCGAGGGCTTTTATCGCTTTCGCCTGACAGCGTCCGATCATCGTGACAACGAACCTGGGGAATCGCTCCAGGCGGAAGGGATTTCTCACTACATTCTGGTCGATACGACGTCACCCGAGATTTCATTACTGGAAGAACGAATCGAGGGTTCCTCGGCCACCTTCGTCTTTGAGGCGCGCGACCAATGGAGTATCCTTCAGGAAGCGCGCTATGCCGTCGACGGCGGTTCCTTCATGCAGGCGCGACCCGAAGGCGGTCTGCTTGATGCAAGGGAACACCGCTTCACTCTACAGCTCGAAGGCGTGACTCCCGGGGCCCACACGCTTCTCTTCGAGGTGAGGGATGAGGTCGGCCGAACGACACTGCATACGCACGCCTTCGAAAGCCAGTAATGCACTGGAGGGGGGCGTGCGCCCGTCTTCAGCTGTCTGTGCGCTGCTGCGGTGATAGTGAACTATCCTGCTTTGCGAGAAACGCACGCCAGCCACCGAAGGTGGTGATCTCCGTCGCAGACAGAATCGCGGCAGGTTCACAGATGAACCCTTTCACCCTTGAGCCATCGACCAGTTGAAGGGTGCCGATGCCAAGCGGTTCCGGGATCTCGCTCACGAACGATCCAAAAGCCTCCAGCGAGAGGCTCCAGATTTCGACCTCAATGCCCGGTCCACTCCAGCCCGCTTCACGAACGAGACCGGGCTTGGGCGGGGTTGTGTCCGCCAGCGCATACAGCCGATAATCGCGGGTCGTGCGCGTTGTCTCGATCAGGACGCCCCCACGGTCTGTGAGTTGGTGGTTCAACGGTTGGCCACCAAGGTGGGCACCGACAACAGCGAGGCGGATTGTCTTTGGCGGGGCGATCGCCTCTGCTGAATCCTGCGGGCATTCGCTTAGCTGGACATGGGTCCCGCCCAGCGATCCGCCAAGAGCCGCGTGCAGGCCTCCTGCCAGCTGACAGATGGCGGCATCCTGAAAGGCAGGGGCGAAGAGGCTGACCCCGAAAGGCAGGCCATTGGAGCGGAAACCAGCGGGAAGGGCGACACCGCAAAGATCGAGGAGGTTGACGAAATTCGTATAGAAGCCGAGGTCGCTGTTATGTTTTACGGGTGCCTCTTCGATCTGGGCATGTGTATAGAGGGTGCCGGTCGTAGGAAGAAGAAGTGTATCCATTTTTCTCCACTCACGGGAGGCCGCGCGGCGCAGTGCTTTTAGGCGATAACCCGCTTCGAAAGTATCGACCGCGGAGAATCGTCGACCTCCGCTGATTATTTTTGCTGTTATGGGATGAAGGGCGTCGGGGTGTTCGTCAAAGAATGGCGTCACGGCGGCGAGCCGCTCCGCTACCCAAGGCCCCGAGTAGAGCAAGTCTGCCGTTTCCCGAAAGATCGAAAAATCAATCTCAACAGATTGGCCACCGAGACGCTCCAGCCGCGCGATCGCCTCCTCATACAGGCGCGGGGCTTCGAGGTCTCCGAAGAATTCGAGCTGATCCTTCGGCGGAATGCCGAAGCGGAATGCCGAAGGCAGATTTGCAGGGGTGGCCGGTCCTCGACGACTGAAAGGATCTTCTTCATCGAAGTGGGCAACAAGGCCCATGATGTGTGCAGTATCGTGGCAGGTGAGCGTGAAAACACTGATACAATCGAGGGAGCGGCACGCGGGAACGAGGCCCCGGTTGCTGAGGAGCCCGCGGGTGGGTTTCCATCCGACGATATTATTGAAAGCGGCGGGGACACGTCCCGACCCGGCTGTATCGGTCCCCAAGGCAAAACTGACAAGCCCGGCGGCGACGGCCACAGCGGAGCCGGAGCTGGAGCCACCGGAGATGTAGGCAGAATCAAAGACACAGGAGGGCGCACCATAGGGGGAACGGGTGCCGACAAGGCCGGTGGCAAACTGGTCGAGGTTCGTTTTCCCAATAAGAATCGCGCCTGCGTCGAGAAGCCGTTGCACCGTCGGAGCGGTTTCTTGGGGCGTATAAGAAAAATCAGGACAGGCCGCAGTCGTCGGCAGACCGGCCACGTCGAGGTTGTCCTTGATAGCAAAGGGAACCCCGTAAAGCGGAAGATCGCGGGGTGTTCCCAGGCGCGCCACCTTCCGGATGGCCTCCAGTGCATCCGCTCTCGGGATCCGGTGAATCCAGACAGCGTCGTCGCCGCGTTTTTCGATACGGTCGTAGACTTCGTTTATGATCGCCTCCGGGTGAGTGCCGGCGCTGTAGGCGCGCCGCAGGGAGGCAAGATCCAGGCTTTGGGGAATCGAGCTCATGCCGATGCCTTTACGTTGATAACCATCAGGGTCTGGCCGGCAGACACGAGGGTGCTCGGACGAATAGCGATGTCGCTGATGACTCCGGACATGGGGGCTTCGATCGAGACCTCGGTTTTCATGGCTTCGATACAGGCAACCTTTTGCCCAAGGGTGACCGTATCACCTGGGTTGACGTCGATGGACCACATGCTCCCGGTGATGGGTGCCGAGATCCGAACGGCCCCTTCAGGCAGCGGTGCCTCCTCGACCTCTTCGGCGTGGACCCCTTCGCCGGCGGTGGCATCGAGGTCGGCGGATCCATCCAGCACCCAGCGCTCGCGCTCATCCACGAAGGCGGCCTGCTGGCGCTTCCGAAAGGCGGCGATGCTGCCCGCTTCCCCTTTCAGGAAGGCGTTGTAATCACGCGCCCGAAAAACCTCATCGGTGATCTGGAGCGAAACCTGTCCATGACGGAAGGCTTCGCGGTATTCGAGGAGCTCCTTCTCCGGCATCGGGTAGAACCGAATCTGATCAAAGAAGCGCAGCAGCCAAGGCTTTCCATTCTCAAAGGCGGTCGTTTGGCGATAGGTGTTCCAAACCGGGACTGTTCGGCCAACAAGCTGATAGCCGCCGGGGCTTTCCATGCCATAGACGCACATATAAACCCCGCCGATCCCGACCTCACCCTCGGCCGTCCATGTTCGGGCCGGATTGTACTTTGTCGTGACAAGACGGTGACGCGGGTCGATCGGTACCGCGCAGGGAGCACCGAGGTAAACATCACCCAAGCCGAGAACAAGGTAGCTCGCCTTGAAGACGGTGTCCATCACCTCGTCGACGTGATCCAGGCCATTGATTCGGCGGATGAAGTCAATGTTGGACGGAAGCCAAGGCGCAGTGTCACGGACGGATTGACGGTACTTTTCAATGGCGGTGCGTGTCGAGTCGGCATTGAAGGCAAGGGGCAGGTGTACGATTCGCGACGGCACCTCGATGTCCTCCGTGGCCGGCAAAAGATCCTCCGCTTGCACGAGAACGTCGAGCAGGTGATGTCGGTCCAGTCGTTGGCTGTCGTAGTTGATCTGCAGTGAGCGAACCCCGGGTGAGAGCTCGATTACGCCTTCCAGGGGATGCCTTGTGAGCCACTCCATGAGCGAATGTACGCGAAGCCGGAATTCGAGATCGAGCACGATAGGCCCGTATTCAATCAGCAAATACCGGTCGCCGGCCTGGCGATAGACCGTTTCCGGACGGTGAGCCGTCGCGGGGATTCGGTGGAGTACATCGTTGTCGTCCGTGCGGCTGGGGGTTCGCCGCGGGTTGGAAGGCGCAGGGAGCGGGGCGGTATCAAGACTTTCAATCAGCCGCGTCGTTCGTGCCTCTGCCTCCACCGCTTCGGCAAAGGTTGAGCGAACAAACCGGATGGTATCCCCCGGGCGAAGCTGCCCGATCTTCCAGAGATCATCCTTGATGATGGTCGCAGGACAAACAAACCCGCCGAGGCTCGGACCGTCTTTGGCCAGAATCACTGGCATATCTCCGGTGAAGTTGATGGCACCGATGGCGTATTCCGTATCGTGGATGTTGGAGGGATGCAGGCCGGCTTCTCCACCGTCAGGTCGGGTGAAGGTTGGCTTGGGCCCCATCAGGCGGATGCCCAGTCGATTGGAATTGTAGTGAACTTTCCAATCGGCACTGAAAAAGGTTTCGATAAAGGATTCGGTGAAAAACTCCGGCGCAGCGTGGGGTCCGTAGAGAACCATGATCTCCCAATGCGATTGATAGGATGGAATCATCGATTCGGAGGCCTTCAGCGGGTTTGAATGAGGCTTTTCCTGCGGCCGAACCGGTAAGGCATCGCCCTGGACAAGAAAACGTCCCGCATGCCCTCCGAACTTCCCCAAACTAAAGGTCGATTTGCTTCCGAGGTAATCCGGGACATCGATCCCGCCGCGGACAGCCAGGGTGGCCCGACAGCCGCCGCCGGGCTTGGCTTTGATGGCGACGATGGCGCCGGCGCGCACCGGCACGCTCTGCCATGAGGGCATCGGCACCCCGTCGATGCTGGCTTCCATGGCCCCACAGAGGGCAATGGTCGTGGGGAGGTTGAAGCGAAGGGTCGCGCCGGTCAGCGTCATCTCGAGGGCGGCCGCATTCTCCGGATTTCCGACGAGGCGATTCGCGACCCGAAAGGCATACTCATCCATCGGACCGGATGGTGGCACACCCACAGCCCAGTAGCCCACCCGGCCGGGATAGTCCTGCACACTGGTCTGCGTTCCCGGATCGAGCACATCGATGGTGGTGGGCTGATAGAGAAAGGTGGAGAGCCACTGTGTATCGATTGCGCTCGTACAGAAATCTGCGCTCGCCGTGATCTGGCGGAGGTACTCGAGATTGGAGGTGATCCCCGCAATTCGGGTTTCGGCGAGAGCCGTTTGCATTTTCGAGAGGGCTTCCGTCCGATTGGCTCCATGGGTGATGATCTTGGCAATGAGCGGATCATAAAAAGGAGAAACCTCGGTCCCGCGCTCCACCCAGGTCTCGACGCGTGCACGCACAGGGAAATCAGCAGCGGTCAAGGTGCCCGAGCCCGGCTGAAAGGATTTTGCGGGATCTTCAGCATAGAGCCGGACCTGGATCGAAGCCCCCTGTGGCCGCAGCGCACAGTTCGACAGATCCAGTTCACCGGCTGCTTCGCGCACCATCCATTCCACGAGGTCGATCCCAGTGACAGCTTCGGTCACACCGTGTTCAACCTGAAGCCGGGTGTTCACCTCGAGAAAGTAGAATTCACGCGTCGTTACATCGAAGAGGAATTCCACCGTTCCGGCAGAGCGGTAGCCGACAGCTTTGGCGAGGCGTCGGGAGGAATCGAACAGGCAGGTGCGAAGTGCGGTGTCGATTCCGGGTGCGGGTGTTTCCTCAATCACCTTTTGGTTGCGTCGCTGGACGGAGCAATCCCGTTCTCCCAAGGCGACGACGTTGCCCATGCTGTCACCAAAAATCTGTATTTCGATATGGCGCGCGACTGCCACATACCTCTCCACGAAGACGCCCCCTTCGCCGAAGGCATTGCCTGCGAGGCGGCGCACGGCGTCGTAGTTTGCTGTGAGCACGGTAGGGTCTCCGCAAACGTGCATGCCGATACCGCCGCCTCCTGCCGTGCTCTTGAGCATGACCGGATAGCCGATGCGGGTGGCTTCCTTGAGTGCGTCCTCCAATGAGTGGAGCAGTTCGCTCCCTTCCAGGAGAGGCACGCCGTTTTCCTTCGCAAGAGCGCGGGCCGTGTGCTTGCGGCCGAAGCAGCGCATTTGAGCCGGGCTGGGTCCAATGAAGACGATGCCCGAATCGACGCAGGCTTCGGCGAATTCCGCATTCTCGCTGAGAAAGCCGTAGCCTGGATGAATCGCCTCCGCGCCCGTCTGGCAGGCAGCGTCAAGGATCTTGCCGCCATCGAGGTAGCTCGAACTGGCCGGCCCGTCTCCAAGGCAGATCGCTTCATCCGCGTGGCTTACGTGGAGAGAGTGAGCGTCGGCCGTGGAGTAGACGGCGACAGAGCGAATGCCCATGGCCTTGAGCGTACGAATGATGCGGCAGGCAATAGCGCCGCGGTTGGCAATGAGGACTTTGGAAAACATGATGAAAGACCGGAAGTGGAAAAATGGGTACGGGTTAGACCTGGAGGTGTGTGCGGACGACCTCGTCGCTCAGTTCATTGATGTCGCCGTGGATCGTGACTTTCCCGCGATCCATCGCGTAAAAGCGGTCGGCCACCTCTCGGCAGAAGGCGACATACTGCTCAACGAGGAGGATGGTGAGAGAGGTTTCCTGTTTCAGGTGAAGGAGCGTATCGCCGATCTGGTCGATGATGGAGGGTTGAATGCCCTCGGTCGGCTCATCGAGGATGAGGAGCTTTGGTTGGGTGAGCAAAGCCCGTCCGATGGCCAGTTGTTGTTGCTGCCCGCCTGAGAGGACGCCGCCTTTTCGCTTGAGCATCGATTTCAGGACGGGAAAGAGGGTATAGATCCGCTCTGTCGATTCGGCGGCGTGCTTTCCCGAACAGCCGGAAGCAATGAGGCCCACGCGAAGGTTCTCTTCAACCGTCAGGAAGGGGAAGATGTCGCGGCCTTGAGGCACGTAGCCAATGCCCGCTCGCGCACGGGCATCCGGTGAGAGCTTGTTCAAGGGCGTGCCGAGGAGGTCGATGCTGCCCGAGCTGGCAGGCAACTGCCCGGTAATCGCCCGGAGGGTGGCTGTCTTGCCAACGCCGTTTCGACCCATCAGGGCCACAACCTCACCGGCATTCACTTTCAGGTTCATCCCGCGAAGGATGAGGGACCCGCTAATGTAGGCTTGGAGCGAGGTGATTTCGAGCACCGGCGGCTGCGTCTGGAGAGCAACGGTCGAGTCCACGGGAAGGGTTGTGGGGGTGGCAGCCATGCTACTTTCCCCGACCGAGATAAACCTTGCGGACTTCCGGATCTGATTGGACGGCTTCGAAGGCCCCTTCGCAGAGGATCGATCCCTGATGCAGGACGGTGACGCGCCCATCGCGGGCTATTTGTTTTACGAACTCCATATCATGTTCGATTACGATCAGGCTGTGTTTCCCGGCCAGCGAAAGGAGGAGTTCCCCCGTTTGGTGGGTCTCTTCATCCGTCATGCCGGCGGCCGGTTCATCGACCAGCAGGACCTCGGGCGATTGTGCCAGCAGCATCCCAATCTCGAGCCATTGCTTCTGACCGTGGGAAAGGGTTCCCGCCGGGACATCTCTTCGGTTCTCAAGGTGAATGCGCCGGAGGATGTCGTCGAGCAGGTCGCTCTCATCGGAGCGCAGCCGTTGAAAGAGCGAGGCGAAGACACCGCGAGGCCCCTTTAGCGAGAGTACCAGATTGTCCCAGACGGTGTGGGCGGAGTAGACGCTGGGGGCTTGGAATTTCCGCCCGATGCCCAAGCGGTTGATCTCGTATTCGTTTAGGGAGGTCAGGTCCGTTTCCGTCCCCAGGACGATGGTTCCGGTGTCAGGTCGGGTTCGTCCTGTAATGAGATCAAAGAAGGTGGATTTGCCGGCTCCATTTGGACCAATAACCGTCCGCAGTTCCCCTTTGTAGAGATAGAAAGTGAGGTTGGCGATGGCCTTGAAGCCGTCGAAGCTTTTGGAGACGTCTTCGATCGAGAGGATGGCGGGCGCGTGCATGACGGGACGGTGGATGAAGAGAAAGGGAGGGCCGGACTTCAGGAAGAGGGGTTGCTTTCGGCTTGGGGTGGAGCGCCCGAAGGGAGAGGTTCGGGCTGTCGCCGAAAGCGAGGGGAATGGCAGGCCTGCCGAAGGCGATCAGGGATGCTGGCGATGCCACCGGGGAGGAACAGAACCACGACGATGAACAAGCCGCCCATGATGAAGAGCCAGGATTCCGGTGCGGCGCGTGAGGCCCAGCTCTTTAAGCCGTTCACCGTGACAGCTCCGAGAATCGGCCCGGCCAGCGTCCCGCGCCCGCCGACCGCGACCCAGACAACCGCCTCAAGGGACTTGTCAGGCGTCATTTCGCTTGGGTTGATAATCCCGACCTGGGTGACATAGAGCGCGCCGCTGAAGCCCGAGGTCATGGCCGCGAGGACAAAGGCAAAGAGCTTGTAGTGAACAGTGGCGTAACCGGAAAACAAGACGCGGTTCTCCCCGTCGCGGATGGCCTGCATCACCTTCCCGAATTTACTCAGGCTCAGCCAGCGGAAGGTGAGGAAGAAGCCCGCGACCGATGCAATGGAGACCATGTAGAGGACGCGTCGGGTCGCACTGCTGTTGATGTCGAAACCAAGAATCGTCTTGAAATCGGTCAGGCCATTGTTGCCGCCCAAGCCGAAGTCGTTGCGGAAGAAGAGGAGGGCGGCGGCATAGGTCAGCGCTTGGGTGAGGATGGCGAAGTAGACACCCCGCACGCGGGAGCGAAAGGCGAGCCACCCAAAGATACCGGCGATGATGCCGGGGACAAGGAAGGTCGCCACGAGGGCAAAACTGAAACTGCGAAACGGTTTCCAAAAAACCGGCAACTCGGTGTGGCCGAGGAAGATCATGAAGTTTGGAAGCCGGTCACCCGCGCCGAGGAGGATGAGGTGCATCCCGAAGGCATAGCCCCCCAGAACAAAGAAGAGGGCCTGACCGAGGGAGAGAATCCCCATGTAACCCCAGAGCAGGTCGATGCCCAGAGCAAGGAGCGCGAAGGTGGCATACTTGCCGTAGAGGTTGATGGCAAAGTCCGGGACGTGAAGGGGGTGCCCGGGCGGGAGGAAGGCGTTGCCGAGTGGAAAGAGCACCCCGCAGAGAACCGTCAGGCCGAGGAAGACAGTCCACTGCCATGGCTTGAGAAGTCGCGTCTGCGGGGTCTTTGGGACAGTTAGAGACATGGGTCCAAAGGGAGAGATGGCTTTAGTCGAGCGAGCGGCTCCGCGTGGGGAAGAGGCCGCCGGGCCGCCATTGAAGGAAGAGGATGATGGCAAAGAGGACGGTGATCTTGCCCATGACGGCACCGAGGAAAGGCTGGAGGACCTGGTCGACGGTACCAATGCCGAGTGCGGCAATAACGGTGCCGAAGATATTCCCGACGCCGCCCGCGACCACGACCATGAAGGAATCGACAATGTGGCTCTGCCCGAGCGAAGGTCCTACATTGGTCAACTGGGTGAGGCAGGCTCCCGCGAGTCCGGCCAGCCCGGATCCGAAGGCGAAGGTAAGCATGTTCACCCGGCGGGTGCGAATGCCCATGCAGGCGGCCATCGTCGCGTTCTGCATGACCGCGCGGACGTTGAGTCCGATCGAGGTGCGCGTTAGGATCAGCCAGACAAGCGCCACGAGAAAGGCGGAGAATCCGATAACGAAAACCCGGTTGTAAGCGAAAAGAATGTCGTATGCGACGAAATTCCCGGTGAGGTAGGCGGGTGCGTTGATCTGCACGTTCGATGGTCCGAAGACGACGCGGAAGATCTGCTGGAGAATCAGTGAGACGCCCCAGGTCGCGAGCAGGCTTTCGAGGGGGCGCTTGTAGAGAAACTGGATGATGCTGCGTTCGAGGATGAGTCCGGCGGTGGCCGAGGCGACGAAGGCAACCGGCAAGGCGCAGAGAAAGTAGGCACTGAACCCGGCCCCGGTGGGTCCAAACCAACCGGCAAAGAGATTCTGAGTGACGAAGGTTGCATAGGCCCCGATCACCATTAGCTCTCCGTGAGCCATGTTGATCACCCCCATGAGGCCAAAAGTGATGGCGAGGCCCATGGCCATGATGAGCAAGATGGAGCCAAGGCTGAGGCCGCGAAAGAAGTCGGCGACAAAGTTGACTCGTTTCCAATGCCGCTCGATAGCATCAATGCCGGCTCGGGCCAGCGCGGCCATTTCGGGTGTGATCGTGCTCCCGGCACCGCCCGCTTCATGATCCTGAAGGAAGGATTCCAGGCGCGCCCTGGCTACGAGGGATCGGCTGCGGGCGAGCGTCTCCAGAGAATGGCTCCGGGTGGCCGGATCCGGGTTGTCCAGCTCGAGCAGTGCAATCGAGGTTTCAAGCATTCGTTGGACCCCGGGAATGGCTTCCACCTCCCGGCGCTGGGTCAGGTAGGGAAGAAACTCGGTATTGCCAGAGGTTCCCAGACGCTCGGCAGCATCTTTCCGCGTCTCCGGAAGTGGTGCGTTGAGCGCGACGACCTGGACGGTCCGGCCGATGGAGCGGCGAATCCTGGAGTTTGTCCGGAGAAAGCGAAGGGTCGCGGGATCCACCAGGCGGGTCTCGCCTTCCGTGCTGGTGACGGGTGCGCCGGTGGCCACAAAGGTGGCAGGGCGCAGGCCGGCCGCTTCGGTGGTGAAGTCGAGGAGGATCAGGTTTTCAGGGCCTTCGGTCTCTCCGAGGACAAACAGCTCGCCGCGACGGTAGGCCTCGAGAACGGGACCGATGGCCGGATCCTCCAGGCGGACCAGCTGTTCGATCAGCCCGGGTTGAATCGCCGGAGGAGCGAGGATGGCCTCCAGCAGCTTCGCCCGATCCGGATGGGTCCCACCCAGATCGACCGGTTGCTCCCCGGCGCAGAGTGTGCTCAGCGACAGCAGGGCCACCGTCAGGGGGGGCATCAGGTGTCGCAGGAAACTGGGTACAAAGGCCATGGCTTGAAGGCAGGAGAGTCACCTGGAAGAACCTGATCCGGGGATCGGACCCGCATCGGGTTCAGGCAGACAAACAGAGGGTCAATCGGTATTGGGTTATTCTTCTTCGGACCCCTTTTTGAAGGTGCCGGCGAGGAAGGGTTCACCTTCGACCTGCGTGAAGGTCTTCAGGATCTCAAACTGGCCATCGGGCTGGGTTTCGCCGATGTAGGCGTTCTTGGTGGCGTGATGGTTTGCTTGCATCGTGATCTTGCCGGCCGGTCCATCGAAGGTGGTTCCGGGCAGAGCCTTTCGCACGGCTGACACATCAAAGGTGCCCGCCTTTTCCACCGCCTGCTTCCACAGGTAAACGCCGGTGTAGGACAAGGCCATCGGGCTGTTCGTTACGCGGCCGGTTCGTTCGATCCCGGAGACACTTGCGGTCTCCAGCCAGGTGAAGAAGTCCTTCTTGAACTTTTCGTTGGCCGGTGTGTCGATCGACATGAAATAGGCCCAGGATCCGAGGTGACCGACGAGGTCCCGCGCCGGGAGGCCGCGGAATTCATCTTCCGAGACCGAGAACGAGATGACAGGGATGTCGTCGGCCGAGATCCCGGCATTGGCCAGCTCACGGAAGAAGGGCACGTTGGTATCCCCGTTGAGGGTGCTCACCACCGCAGCGTCACCGGACGCCCCGAACTGTCGGATCTCGGAGACAATTTGCTGGTAGTCCGAATGGCCAAAGGGCGTATAGATCTCACGGATACTGGATTCGGGGACGCCTTTCGAAAGGAGGTACTCGCGCAGCACGAGATTGGTGGTGCGGGGATAAACGTAGTCCGTTCCCAGGAGGTAGAACTTCTTCTTGTCGAGCTCCTCCATCAGGTAGTCGACTCCAGGAATCGCTTGCTGGTTAACGGCTTCTGACATGTAGAAGACGTTTGGCGACTGTTCTTCCCCCTCGTATTGGACCGAGTAGAAAAGGAGCCCGTCGTTCTGCTCGAAGACCGGGAGAACGGCCTGGCGGGAAACAGAGGTCCAGCAGCCGAAGACGGCGGCAACCTTTTCCTGCTCGAGAAGGACGCGGGCCTGCTCCGTAAAGAGAGGCCAGTTGGAAGCCCCATCGACCACGACGGGCTGGATCTTCTTGCCGAGGACCCCACCGGCTTCGTTGATTTCATCAAAGGCGAAGAGAAGAACATCCCGGAGCGAGGTCTCGCTGATAGCCATCGTCCCGCTGAGAGAATGCAGAACGCCGACTTTGACGGTTTCTTCCGCTGCGGAAAGGGAGGTGCCGGCGAGGAGAAGGGATGCCGGAAGGGCCACGGCTTTCCCGAATTTATGGAGGATGGAAGGCATCGGTTTTTTCATATATGATTTCGAATGATTATTTGTAAGAGGTGCCGGGGGTCCGCCGACGATCAACGGCGGAGCCCCCGGCGAGGCGCGCAGACTACATCAGAATCCAAGACCTACGCCGAGATTGAGGGCGAGGTGGGTGCTGTCGTCATTCCCGGTGAAGCCCTTGTCGGTGTGGTAAAAGGT
>CAYOIB010000015.1:0-36938 GCA_964403935.1 uncultured Puniceicoccaceae bacterium
TGTCTGAACCACGCCGCCAGCGTTCACTCTGAGCCAGGATCAAACTCTCCGAAAGTATTAACTTCCAGAGTCGTGTCCTAGTTCGGACTGACTACTAGTTCGCGTGTTCTACATCTCTGTAGGTTCACGTGAATGACCACGGTTTGTGACGCCGTGGTCGATTTTTAATTCTATATTTTCAAAGGATTGACCGGTTCATAGAACCACCCAATCGCACTGAGTAACTTTCAAAGAACGCCGCGTTGTTTCCAATGCGAGAAAGACTTCCATCAAGGAGAATCGCTTTCTTTCCGTCAAGCCCTTTTTGAAGAATTTCTAAACTTTTTTGATTTGAGCCAAAAAAGATCAGACCGGACTGAGACGAGTTGGAGAAGAACGATCCCCGCTATCAGAGGAAGATTGCGGACGAAAGAGGCTAAGGAGCCCCGGCGCAAGGAGAATTTTCAAAAATTTTGAGTATTTTCAAAAACCTCAACGAGGCCTGATTTCGTGGACCGCTATCCCTGACAATTTGAAAAGAACGCTTCCCTGCTATCAGGGAAAGATTTCGGACGAAAGAGTGTGGAAGGGGTCTCAGCAAGCCCTTTTGCGGGAAAGTTATTCACATTCGAGCGCATCCCCGAGAATTCCTAGCAAATCATCAATGGGCTCAGTCCCTACGGAGAGCCTTACGAGGTCATGAGGGATGCCTGCGGCGAGGAGGCGCTGGCGGCCCTCAGAGGTTGTAACCAAGTCGTAATGTGCAAGATACAGAAACGGACAAGCCATCGAGAAGGCCGTTCCAAAGCTTGGCGACTTGGGCATCCGGAGATTGTCATAGAAAGGGGTGAGCCTCCCCTTAAGCTTAAGGGAAATAACACATCCGATCCCTCCCTGGAGGTGCGCGATCTCATCAAAGCGCTCGGAATGCCCTGTTTGACGTGCCCACCATACCTGAGAAACCGCAGGATGGGCGCGAAGAAACTCCACAACTTGCTCGGCGGATCGGTTAACACGGCGGACGAGGCTTCCGTAGGCTCCAATCTGGGCGGCGAGACGGTCGAGATCCCTTGAGTAAGGGCGTTCGACCCAGCGAGGCAGCCGATCGCGCAGCGCCTCATAGAATGAGGAGGCGCGATTGAGGGCGGCGGCACCGATCATGACGTCGCCCGCGCTGCAGGCATACTTTGTCAGGCTGTTTATATGAAGATCGGCCAGAGGAAGGACATTCACATTGTGGGGACTCGCGAGGGTGGGATCCAGGATCAGGGCACAGCCGTACCGATCAGCCAAGGCACGCAACCGGGTGACATCGGTGCTATGCAGAAGCGGATTGGTCGGAATTTCGGTGACGATCCCCGCGATGCTTGCGCCCTCCGCCTCCAGGATCGCCTCCAAGGAGGCGAAATCGTTCACTTCATCAAGGATAACGGGATCGCATCCTTGCGGCGAAAGCCTTTCCAGGATTCTCAGGGTGTCCACATAGAGCCAGCCCAGCTGGATCCACCTGTGACGCCCCCGCCTGCCCTGGACCTCCTGCAGCGCCCGGAAGCCTGCGTAGAAGGCATTCATTCCCCCGCGAGCGAGGATGATATCGCTTTTGCATGAGGTTCGGTAACACTCATGCAAGGCGTTTCTCACAATCGAATCCGAGTCACCCAGGATCCTATTCTCGACAAACGCCTCCGGCACCTGGTTAAGACGAACCAACACATCCTCGGCCTCACGAGATGAGATCCCGATACCAGTGTGCTGAAGAAAGGCTTGGGCCGAAGCTTGATCATCGCCCTTCGGCAGGCGCAACCAATGAAGATCACCCCACTCGACCGACTGCCCAGTCGCCACATAATCCCGAAGATCGTCGACAGCTTTCGGCGAGGCCACGGGGAAGTACTCACTGGACGCACCGCCGAGCGCCTCCGCCACGGCCACCTTCAGACGAGCGACGAAGGGATGGGTGATGAATCTGGGGTACCCGCTGACCAAGGCTTCGCACACTCGGGGATCCCGTTCCTCATAACCCGTGATATCGCGCATCGTCGGCAAACTGGCACAAACGCTGTGCGGGCTTCCGTTGATCGTATGGCCGAGCGGATAGTGGGTGAACATAGTGGAAAATCTGGTGTCCAGGGCGGCCGCCTGAGGGATCACGACTTCTGGAAGCATACACCAGAGGCGAAACCCACCGGCCGACGATCATGAGGCTTCAGGATGCGGAGATGCCCATCTTCTCCAGGATTCGCTGGAGGTCGTCATTACCGAAGTACTCAATGACGAGGCGCCCTTTCTTGGGCGCGTGCTTCAGACTCACGGGCGTATTCAAAAAGGAAGCGACGCGCTTCTGGAAATCATCGATGGCAGCGGCTTCAGCCGGGGAAGCTGCAGACCTGCCCTCGCGACCTCGTTGAGGGGCGTGACGCCCCGCTCTGAGTGCCTGAAGAAGACGCTCGGTCTCGCGGACACTGGCACCCCGTTCGATAACCTGGCGCGCCAGCAAACTCCTTTGAGCGGGATCGTCCACTCCGAGAAGGACCTTGGCGTGGCCCACTGAAAGGATACCCCGATTGAGGTAGCCCTGAATTTCGCGATCGAGCTGGAGCAGGCGGAGGGAGTTGGCAACAGCCGCGCGGCTTTTCCCCACACGTTCAGCAACCGCCTCCTGTGTAAGCCCAAAATCCTTCAACAGGCTGGCATACCCGAGGGCTTCTTCCAGCGGGTTGAGATCCGCTCGCTGCAGGTTTTCGATAAGTGAAAGGACTGCGGAGGAAACTTCACTTGCCTCGACGATATGAGCGGGAACGCGGGTGAGGCCCAGCGCCTGGCAAGCCCGCCAGCGCCGCTCCCCCGCAATCAATTGGTAACCTGCCCCGACCTTTCGCACGACCACAGGCTGGAGCAGGCCTTCCGAACGTATGCTTTCGGCCAGCTCCCGAAGTTTCTCCTCATCAAATTCGCGGCGCGGCTGGTGAGGATTCGGGGAGATCTGATCAAGCGGAAGTTCGTGCAGTCCCTGTTTCGGATCCTGGGCGGCAGGCGTCTCCACCCTTGCAGCCTCTGTTGGAGGCAAAGCGGGAGCCTCGATAACCGGTGCCGGTATGGCGGGTGCCACCCGTTTCTCCCGTGCTTTGAGTGGAGAGGCCGCTGCTCCCTTCCGGGGCGATGGCTTCTTCGCTGTTTTGCCCTTCGGACTCTTTGTCTTTGACGGAGTCGGTGAAGCGGGCTTGTTGGAGGACACGCCGGCGGCAATCAGGCTGCCGAGCCCTCGTCCGAGTCTGGATTTCTGCGCAGCCATGGTCGTCAGTTGGATTGCTGAGGAATAAAGAGCTCCTGTCCCTCACGGATCGTATCCCCGGGCAGGCGGTTCGCGTTTCGAATCCAATCGATGCGGGAGTTGTGCTGCTGCGCGATGCGCGACAGGGTGTCGCCCCGCCGCACACGATAGCTGGTGCCCGATCTCGGATAGTTGTCACTAAAAGTCACCACCTGCTCCATACGCGGGCGTCCTTCAACCGACCGAGCCAAGGCGTTGATGGCCCGTTGCGTCTGATCGGCAAGAGCTTCGATCTCCGAAGAAACAAGATTCGTGATCTCGGTGCGATTGCGGGCCGTCGTATCAGCAAACCGTTTTTGTACCTCGCTCAAGCTTGAATTGAGCTGCTGCAAGGTAACATACTGATGGGTGTTTTGAGCCGAGGTTTCCTCAAGCTTCTGCCGAAGGTTTCGATTTTCCCGCACCAGCGCTTCCATCTCAACACGCATGGCACCGAGCTCGCGCTGGAGCATGCGCACGTCCTGCTCAAGATCGGCCACCTGCACATTCAGCGAACGTGGTGCCTGTTGGGCCAGCCCGGGAAGGGCCGCAACCAAAGCGAGCCCGCAAACGAGAAGGGATCTGATCGGGAACATGCCGGAACTGTGGAAGGCCTGTCGCCACGGGTCAACGGCGGATACAATAGACGCGCAAGGTTTGCTGAACCGGCGGATATGACCTTCAGCTCGGCTGACGAAACGGCTGATCGGAGACGAGCGATGCCATGGGCCGCGAGATCAGGACCTCGTTTGCCTGCATCGGGTAGCCCCGAAGAAAGTCGCTCGCCCCCAACATCCTTCCTCCGGGACGTTGGAGGGAGAGGAGCCGGAGCCCGCCGGAGCCGCAGGTAACAATGGGCACGCCGTCTTCACAAAAGGAGAGGCTTCCCGGCGAAGTATCACGAGCAAGCGTGTCCGTGGCCTCAGCGGCACCCAGCCGGAGTTCCACTCCCTGATGAAGAAGGGTGGACCCGGGCCATGGCTGAAAGGCGCGTACGCGACGGGCCAGCTCGGGAGCGGGTCGTGCAAAGTCGAGCCAAGCATCTTCCTTCGTGATACGGCGACAGTAGGTCACCCTGCTCTCATCCTGAGGTATATAGTTAATTACACCCGATTGCAGCTTAGGGAGAACGCGCCGCCACAAGGGAATGCAGGCATCGGCCACCCGTTGGCGCAACGACGCATGATCATCTGAGGCAAGGATGGGCAGTGCTTCGACGTCTGCGACCGGACCGGCATCCATCCGGGGGATGATTTTCATCAGGCTCACCCCCGTGTGCGAATGACCTTCAGCAAGGGCGGTCACAATGGGAGAGGCCCCGCGTAACCCGGGCAGGAGGGAGGCGTGAAAATTCACGGCTCCCAGGGGCGGGCGGTTCAGAAGCGATCGGCGCAACAACTGGCCAAATGCCATCACGACAAGAACGTCTGCTCCGAGATCAGCGATCCAGGCCTCATCCTCCGGACCACATCGTTCCGGTTGGCGCAAAGGAATCCCCTCTTCAAGCGCCCAGGATTTGATTGGATTGGGGGTGTGTTTCATTCCCCGCCCCGCCCGCCGATCCGGCTGGGTGAAGACGCCCACCCATGAGACCGCCTCCCGCAAATGCTCATGAGCATCCCGCAGGAACGGAAGCGCGATCGCATCCGAACCCATGAAGATCGCTTTGAGCGGTTTCCCCATCAATCCCGGCAGCCTTCACGCCACTTCGCGACAAGCGGAACGAGGGTCTGGTCAAAGACATCATCCGAATCGAAACGGGGAAGATCCGAAAACACGCCCCACCACTCGACATGCTCGGCGGTCTCGCCCGGCTGCACTGCTTTCAGCGGAGCCAGCGTCTCGAGCTCGATCATCCAGTCGCAGTGGAACGCTTCAAAGGCGCTTCCGGCATCAGGGTAGCGCGCCCCGGGAATGACCTCCGCGGCAACGACAAAGGTTCCGGCAGGCTGCCAATAGGCTGACCACCCTGGATAATCGCTGATACCGACCTTCTGCGCCTTGCGCGATTGGCTGACATCGATGCCAATGAAATTGGTGTGCCACTGCCACGCAGGTTGGGAAAAATCTGTGTAGGTCCAAGGAATGATATGGTACTTGGGAAGCAAATTGCCCTCGTGGGATTCCTTTGGAAGCAACGGGATGGCAGCGTAACCCCCATGCTTCATAACACTCAGGGCCCAAACCGAAAACTCCACAGGCCATGCGCCTTCATTGGTGATCCTGTGGCTGACCTTGAACGTGCGCGGATCTTTGACCTCGATCTGAATCGCCTTGCGCATCCCGGTCGTGGGCTCCACATCCTGCTCCAGAAGAACCGAGTCCCCCGACCGGGTCACTTTAACCGGAGCATTGTCGGGCACATAGGTTCGCTCGACCGCTTCAGGTGAATGCCAGAGGCGATGACCGCCGCGAATGCACCACCCAGCCTCGCCCTTGCCTCCAAGCTGCTCCGGGAGCTCGGCAAAAAGATTGGTGCCTCCCTTGGTCCCGCAATGAATTACCCTCGGGCCCACTTCAACGGGAACAATGAGTTCCGCTTCTCCCGCGTCGATGCGCAGGCTCTTCCACCCCTTGTATTGAATCGACTCGATCATTTTCATTTCCTGCCATAACGGACAGCCTTGCCTCGCAGCTCAAAACGCAGAGGACACCCGCCCAATTGAAATTCCTTTATCAAACTGGTTTGCAGGTAGCGCTTGTAACCCTCATCCAGCTTCGTCGCGCGGTTGCAGAACAGGCGGAACTGGAATGGAAAGTTCCCTGTCTGGAGGGCGTAGTAGATTCGGAACCTCTTTCCTTTCACCAGAGCTGGTTGACGGCGCTCCAGGAGCTTTTCAAAAACCTTGTTGACGCGCGGTGTCGAGAGGGTCCTGCCCCCCACCTCGTACATCCGGTGGGCGGTCTTGATCAGCCTGCTGATAGCAAAGCCGGTCTTGGCCGATGTGAAAATCACCGGGCATTCCGGAAAGAAAAAGAGTTCCTTGCGAACGGCGTCGGCAAAGGACTCACGGAAGGCATCGATATCATCAAAGCCTTTTACCGGTGCTTCATTCCACCGCTCCACCGCGAGGTCCCATTTGTTTACGATCACGCCAAAGCACCGCCCGGCGTCGGCGACCTCTCCCGCGATTGCCTTCTCGTAGCGGGTAATCCCCGCGAGAGAATCGACCACCAGGAACACAATATCGACTTCGGCCATGGCGTCCCGGGTGCGCAGGCCGGAAAAATACTCGACGGAACTATCGACGCGCCCCCGTTTTCGCAGGCCGGCAGTATCCACCAGTTGTAGCGGCCAGATGGTGCCGTCCCCGCCCGTGTAATCCAGGTTCAAGGCAACGGAATCCCGCGTAGTCCCGGGAACCTCACTGACAACAAGACGTTCTTTTTGAAGAAGGGCGTTGCACAAACTGGACTTTCCGACGTTGGGCCGACCGGTGAAGGCGATCTTCACGCGTTTGGATTCCGCCTTGTCGAGCTGGGGTGGCGGGGGGCCCAGGTACTCCAGGATCTTTTCCCGGAGGCTTTCCTCATTGTGCCCGTGCTCAGCCGATACCGCAATCGCGTCTTTGAAACCGAGACGGGCAAAGTCGTCGAGTCGATCTTCCAGCGCAGCACTGTCAGCCTTGTTCACCACCAGGAGCACAGGCTTGGACGCTGTTCGCAGGCGAGCGGCGATCTCTTCGTCCATGGGCGTAAGACCTTCACGCGCGTCGACGACAAAACAGATCAAACCCGCAGTCTCAAGGGCGAACCAGACCTGCTCCTCCGCCGCAGAAACGATATCGCGTAACGTCATTTCAGCAACCAGCCCGATACCCCCTGTATCAAGGAGGGTGTAACGCCCTTCGGCGACCTCGACTGAATTCACGTCGCGGGTCACCCCCGGTTGATCGTGAACAATCGCCACCCGCCGGCCCGCCAGTCGATTGAAAAGACGGCTCTTGCCTACGTTGGGGCGCCCGAGAAGGGCAACAATGCGTTCGTTCGCGCTCATTCCTGAATATCTGATGGAAACTTGGCCTTATGGGAGGCCTCCGGGTCCTTGGCCACCTTAATCCGGCGCGCGGGCCAAACCCGTACGGATCAAACGGTCGCCACGGCGCGACAATCGCTGTTGACGAAGCGTTCGATCCGCTCGCACGCCACTTCGATCTTTTCGTAACTGGTCGAGAAACTGGCCCGCACAAAACCCGCGCCATGAGGCCCGAAGGCTGTCCCCGGAACGACGGCGACCTCCGCCGCCTCCAGCAACCGTGTCGCAAAGGTTTTCTCGTCCATGCCAAACTGTGCCACCGAAGGGAAGGTATAAAAGGTTGCCTGCGGGAGGTGACAGCGCAATCCGATCTCGTTGAAGCGGCGGACGAGGAAGTCACGCCGGCGCCGGTAGCTGTCCCGCATGCGGGCCACGGAATCATCGGAATGCGTCAACGCCTCAATAGCCGCTTCCTGAGTGAAAATTGGCACACTCATGATGGCATACTGGTGCACTTTCATCATGGCCTCGATGATCTCTCCGGGAGCGCAGGCAAAACCAATACGAAAGCCCGTCATGGCGAAAGCCTTGGAAACACCATGCAGGAAAATCGTGCGCTCCTTCATCCCCGGAAGCGTGGCGATGCTGAGATGCTCACCTTCATAGGTCAGCTCGGCATAGATCTCATCACTGAGGACGATCAGATCTTTCTCGATGGCGAAGCGCGCGATCCGCTCGAGGCGACCACGTTCGACAACGCCCCCTGTCGGGTTTGTCGGGAAGTTCAGGATGAGGGCCTTTGTTCCCGGCTCCCACGCCGCCTCGAGATCCTCCACGCGCAGGGAAAACTCCTGGTCGGCATGGGTCGCCACCGGAAGAGGGATCCCGCCCGCGAGGCGAATCCCCGGAGCGTAGCTGACGTAGCAGGGCTCGTGGTACATCACCTTGTCGCCTGGATTGATGAGAGCGCGAAGAGCCGTGTCCAGCGTCTCACTCACGCCGATTCCAATGAGGCATTCCGATTCCGGGTTGTAATCGAGCCCGAAAATGCGCCCGAGGTAGGTGCACACCGCCTTGCGAAAAGCAGGCAGGCCGAGGTTGTCGGTATAGCTGGTGCGGCCCTTTTCGAGAGAATAAATAGCCGCCTCACGGATGTTCCACGGTGTCACGAAATCCGGCTCCCCAATACCCAGGGAGACAGCCTGAGGCATCTTCTGGACGAGGGCGAAGAAATCGCGAATACCGGAGCGGGGTAGTTCCCGCACGTGATCCGCTACAAAACGTTGGATTGAAGAATCGCTCATGAAGATACTCCTCAGAAACGCCTATGGGCTGACTGCGGGACGTTGATCCTCCTCCAGCGCGGTGTCTATGGAAAACCCGCTTTCCTTATAGCAACGCAACATGAAGCGCGTCCCGGTGGATTGCACCCCACCGAGCGTCGCCAGCTTTTCGGAGACGAAGGTCGCGATGCTCAGCAAATTGGCACCGCGAACCACGACCATCAGATCATAGCCACCGCTCATGAGGTAGCATGTCTCCACTTCGTCAAAACGGGCAATACGCTGGGCCACCCGATTAAAGCCCCCACCACGCTCGGGGAGAACAGAAACTTCGATCAAGGCCTGCACCTGATTTTCGGCCACGGCCTTCGGGTTGATCACCGGGCGCCAGCCCAGCAGCGTCTGCTCGGCACGCAACTGAACAAGCGCCTGTTCCACTTCGGCTTCACTTGCGCCCAACACCGCCGCTATCCGCGGCGTGGTGATCGCTTCGCCTTCCAACAGGAGTCTCAGTACCTCTTTGACCATAAGGCACTCATTCAATACGCGAAGCGCTCTCCCACGCACGCAAAATCTTCGCCGCCCAAAGCAGCTCCGACCTTGAACCCCCACACCCAGTCGTCACCTTGCTTCAAATGGCCACAAACGAGACATTCCCTGCGCCCGACGACTATGGCTCTCAGCGCCAGCGCTACTTCTGGAGAAACTACACGGCGCACATCATCGAAGGCGGCCTCTTCATGGGTGCCCTCGCTTTCTTGAACGCCGAGACAGTGATGCCGGTCGTGATCCAATCCCTTGGAGGGCCCAATTGGCTGGTCGCCCTGATGCCTTCAATGATCATCCTGGGGTTTGCCATTCCACCGCTTCTGACCGCTCACTGGATCGAGCGCCTCGCGTGGATGAAGCCGTATGTCATCATTGTGGGGATCTTTCAACGACTGCCCTACCTGCCCGCAGCCATCGCCCTGCTCTTCTTCCAGGAGAGCCACCCCCTACTGACCCTGACCCTGGTGGCGCTGGCTCCCTTCGCATCCGGTCTCTGCGGAGGCCTCAGTGTGGGGGCATGGCTACAGCTTGTTTCGCGAATCATTCCACCCCACCGCCTCTCTTCCGGATGGGCTTTCCGCTTCATCATCGGAGCAGGAACAGGAATCCTCGCCGGTGAAATAATCCGCTCTGTCCTCGCGCAGTATCCGGGGGCCCAGGGTTTCGGCATCCTGCACCTGATTACAACGGGCATGATGCTGCTCTCGCTGATGACTTTCTTCACCATTCGGGAAATCCACCCGGCACCGTCAGCGCCACCCGCTCCCCTCGTGACACTTCGGCAAAACCTTGTGCGATTGCCCCAAATCCTCCGGGAGGATCGACCATACCGTCTCTACATCTTCGGGCGGATGGGCAGCGTCGGGCTCTTCATTCTGCTTCCATTCCTTTCCCTTTATGTATTGAGAATCACCGGCCAGCCCGAGAGCTTTGTCGGCATTCTTGTAACCATCCAAATGATCGGGGGCATTTTCGGGAATGTTCTCGCGGGCTACCTTGGTGATCGATTCGGCGGACGACTCCCCGTCATGCTCGCTCAAATCATCTTTGTTTCGATCTGCCTTACCGTGCCATTCATCGCTGCCGTCTGGGCTTTTGGTGTGCTCTACTTCGTCCTCGGTATGGCTTTCTTCATGAACAACGTCGGCTTGCAAACACTCAACATCGAACTGGCACCCTCCGATAGGCGCCCCACTTATGTCGCGGTTGTCTCCGTTGTCAGCGTTCCCTGCCTCCTGGCGGCGGCCGCTCTGAGCGCTTACCTCCATACGTATACAGAGAACATCATCTTTCCGGCACTGGCTGCGGTCCTCGTCATTCTCTTCGGCTTAGCCGGGATCTATCGGATGCCAGAGCCCAGGGGCCGTCAGGAAACCTTATGAAGATGATAAGGCTTGCTCACTGGCGCACTTGGCAATAGGTTTGGTCGCACGACCAAAACACTAACCTATTCCAAAGGAAGCCCTCATGAAAGTCCCTGTTGACCTCTCCGCCAGCCGTGGCGGCATCGCCCTTGCGGCCTCGATCCTGGCGAGCCTCCTTTTCCTCTGCCTGCCTTTTCTCCAGGCGATTGATGTCGGTGTAATCAATCCTCCTCCGGCAATACCCGTTGCCCCGGTGGAACATCATCCGAAACCGGTCACCGAACCCACCCCTACGGGGACACTGTCGACCCCCGACAGACCTCCACACCAGGTGCCTGAGCCCCCCAAGGATCCGCCTCTTCCTGCCATTCAGGAAGTTAACCTGGATCCACTGGCCCCTTCCACCCCGGCCGGATCCGCCCTGGCCTGGCTGCCTCCCCAACGCACATGGGAGACGATGGATGATTGGACAGCCCTGGACCATGCACCCACCCCGCTCCGGCAACCGGCCCCGCGGGTGAACCGGCGTCATTCGGACGCGACCGTCCGGGTACGTCTTTACGTCGCTGAGACGGGCGAAGTGGTTAAGGCCTGGATCGAATCCTCGTCAGACCCAACCCTGGAGGCGGCCGTCTTGCAGGCCGTCAGACGATGGGTCTTTGAGCCCGGAATGAAGAACGGGCAAGCGGTTCCTTTCACCATGATCCAATCCTTCAATTTCCAAAACTGAAGAAGCCCGCCCGCATTGACTTCAAGCTATCCGCTCATAGATTAGCATTGATTAGAAGATCCAGCTACAACCAGCAGTTCAGGAAGAAGAAGCTCCAGATGCCCATGGTCACCTCCGGCGGTTCGAATGATTGAAGTCAGCGAACAACCAAAAATGGTTGAACGAGCCTATCTAATAGGCGTTCGACAATCAGAAGACCGGGAAGAGACGATTGAACAGTTGCTTGCCGAGCTGGAGGAGCTGGTAACGACATTGGGAATCAACGTCGTCGGGCAGACAACCGTCCGCATCCGCGAGCCCAAAGCCCACATGTTTCTCGGCCGCGGCAATGCAGAGGCTGTCATCGCTGAAGCAAAGGCGCTCGATTGCGACTGCCTTGTCTTTGATATCGAACTCAGCCCCGCGCAGCAGCGGAACTGGGATCGTGCCAGCGGAATGTGCGTCATTGATCGACAAGAGGTGATCCTCGACATTTTTCACCAGCGGGCGCACACGCGCGAAGCGGTCCTTCAGGTGGAACTTGCCCGCGCTGAACATGCCCTGCCCCGCCTCAAGAATGCCTGGACCCACCTCAGTCGCCAGCGCGGTGGAGGAGGCGTCGTTCAACGAGGTGAAGGTGAATCCCAGATCGAGTTGGATTCACGCATGGTGCGCCAGCGTATTGCCAAGTTGAAGCGCGAGCTCAAAGCGGTCGTACGCCACCGCGATACCCAACGGAAACTCCGGGAACGCGTGCCCGTGCCCACAGCCGCGATCGTAGGGTACACCAATGCGGGCAAATCGACCCTGCTTAACAGCTTGACCGGAGCGGGCGTGGCGGCGGAAGACAAACTCTTTGCCACGCTCGATCCCACGACCCGGCGGCTCACCCTGCCGAGTGGGCAAAGGATCCTGCTCACCGATACGGTTGGGTTCGTCCGTCGCCTGCCCCACCAACTGGTAGACGCTTTCAAGGCTACGTTGGAAGAAGCGGTCGTTGCCGACCTGCTGGTCCACGTGATCGATGCCTCAAACCCTGAAGCCGAAGTACATGCTGAAACCACATTGGCGGTTTTAAAGGGATTGGGTGCCGGGGATAAACGGGTCCTGACTGTTTATAACAAAGTGGACCGCATTCCTTTGGAAGATCGCCCGCTCATGCGTCTCGATCGAAAAAGCGAGGGCTTCGGCTCCAATGGAAAGCCCGACGTCTTTTACATAAGTGCTGCCACCAAGAAAGGACTGGGGCCTTTAATTAACCAGCTGGACGACATCCTGAGGGAGCAGCTGCGTGTCAGTAAGTATGTGATCCCGCATACCCGCTACGATGTGATGGCCCAACTCCATTCCGCAGGCGCGGTGCGCCACCTCCGAGTGGAAGAAGATGGAATCCATGTCGTCGGTAGCGTGCCCCCCCGGTTGATGAGCCTGGTCTCTGAATACGAGACAGATTAAGCGTTCAAGTCCGCTCCTCTGCGCAGGCTTCCAACGCACTCACCAGAACAGGAACTCCAGCCCCTGCAACCTGAAGATTGCAGGAGCCCCCACCCCAGGGTTCAGAAGTCTGAGTGACTCAGGACCGGGCGGCACCTTCAGGCACAGCGCGGGATTCCTCGCCTTTTACTTCCTCGATTGAATCGTCACCTTGGAAGTAATATTGGGAGTATGACCTGTCGTAGTAATGCGAGTAGTAGTAGCCTGCGACTCGCGTATTGATGTTGTTCAAAACCGCACCGTAGATGGGAACATTCGACTCCCGCAAACGGCGAATGTTAAGGGCCGCCGTCTTGCGCTTCACCATGTTGAAACGGATAACATACAACACTCCGTCAACCAGTGGAAGCAGGTTCAAGGCATCACTCACCGGAGCCAATGGCGGGGAGTCAATAATCACCTTGTTGTAGCGAAGGCGAAGCTCATGGATCAGGCTGGCAAACTTCTCACTACTGAGGATTTGCGTCGGGCTCTTGCTACGGCCTCCGGACGTGAGAATGTCGAGATTTGGAAGGTAATCCTTCAAGATGACCGCATCCAGGTCCTTCTCACCATTCAGGTACTGCAAGGAACCGGCATGCGCCGTCAGATCGAGTGACTTCCCGATATTTGGCATCCGAAGGTCCGCATCGACGATGATGCAACGCTCCCCGTGGTTGGCAAAAGTGATCGCTAAATTTGTGGAGACAAAGGACTTCCCCTCACTCGGCACCGTACTCGTGGTCAAAATGACTTTTGAGTTTCGGCTCTCTTCATTCAACTTCAACGTCGAAACAATGCCGCGGAACGATTCAACCGTGTGTCGGTCCTGACCGTCTGCCACAATCCGGGCCTTCTCGAGCGCATCGACGCGACTGATACGAGGAACAATGCCGATCAGCGGAATCCCAATGGAGGATTCGATGTCAAAGGCAGTTTTAATCTTATCGTCAAGAAGAGCCAAAGAAAGAACGAGGCCCAAGCCCAGACCGAAGCCAGCGACAAGACCAATGGCAAGATTAAGCGGGATATTCGGCTTGTAGGGCCGCACCGGTGGGAACGCAGCGTCAACAATCCGAGCTGTCTGCCCTTCGATCGAAGTATTCACAGTAGCCTGTTGAAGACGGGCGTAATAATGGTCGTAATGCTGCTGGCTGATGAACAGATCCCGGATCAGGGCATTGTAGTCAGGACGAAGGCGGTCCAACTCAATGACTTCGCGTTCCTTCTGAGCGAGTCGCGCCTGTGACGCCTCAAAATTCGATTTGGCGCGTTCGTAGTCATTCCTCAAAGCTTGAGCCGCTGCCTGGACGGCAGAATTGAGCTGATCCTCTGTTTGCAGGAGTGCCTCGCGAGCGGATGCCATGGTCGGATGTTTTGCCCGGAATTTCTTCGCCAAGGTAGCGACCTCAATCCTGAGATTCGCCAGACGAGTGAGGAGCTCGGGCACCTGCGGCATCATGGCAATGGGCTTCAGCTCCCACAGAGGGTCGCCATTCACAATCGCCTGTTCAACTTGACGCCATGTCGTCTGCGTCACGTCAAAAACGCGTCGGTCTTCCTCAACCCGTGTATTCAGAGAAACCAACTGCTGGGTATCGATGTCCTGCGTGGCATCAAACGATGTCGTCCCATACTTCTCTTTGAAGTCGGCCAACCGTGTTTCCATCTCCTTGATCTTGACCAGTTCCTGGTCTGCCTGCTGCCGGAGAGACTCAACAGCGCGACGCGAGCCTTCGATCTGCTCGATACGGGTGTGATCGATGTAGGCTTCTGCAAAATAATTAGCGACCTTGGCGGCGATATCCCGGTCAGGATGCGAATAAGCGATGTTCACCATCAGGGACAGCCGGCGCGGGGCGACCGTCCGGTTAGCCACCAGGATTTCCTCGGGACTCCGCATCCCCCGAAGAGAAACATCGAGCCCCTCCTCATAAGGTGCCATAAAAGCACGGAGCTCGCTGCCCTGGATCCGCTTCGCGACCTCATGGACGATCGTGAAGCTCTCCAAAACCTGAACCTGCGTATTGAAATCTTCCACGTTGAGAACCGTCTGATTCACGACGTCCTCGAACTGCACCGTCCGGTCCTTTTGCCGCAAGACCTCCACTGAGGCAAAGGCACGATATTCCTGCGGGGCATTGAAGGTGTAAAGCGCGACCCCGAGGAAAACCACGAAGACCGTCACGACCAACCACCAGACACGCTCTCTCAGAACGATCAGGTAATCCTTGATTCCACGCGAAGGCTGCACGGCCGACTCCGCATAGCCCCCGTATCCTTCACCATAGTAGTAGCCACCGTAGTAGCCGCCGCCGTAACTGCTGTCATTTCCGGGGAGGGGCTTATTGCTCATCGATTAAATAGAACTGAAAATAATGAATCTGGATGGACCCTGTTGGGATCACCACATGCGCCGAGGAACAAAGACGAGATCGTTCTCCTGCAAAGGGATGTCCTCCGCCGTGATGTCATCGGCATTGACTGTAAAGATTTCTTCCTTCCCATCTGTTCCTATTCGGGTAATCCGGACGCGACGTTTGTCAGCCAGATCATTGCTCCGAAAGCCTCCCGCAGCCGCGATCGCCTGTAGAAGGGAGAGCGGTTGCTCCGAAGGAAGGAAAACCTGTCCCTGTCCGTTCACTTGGCCCATCACAGTGACAGTTCGCGAGGCCGAGGTCAGAACAGCGAAGTCAATGTGCGGCTCAACATAGTAATCACGGTTGTAGGGCTCGTAAATATAGCGCCGGGCATCGGCCACCGTCATCCCGCCAATCATAATTGAATCCAGATATGGCAGAGAGACAGTCCCGTCCGCCGAAACCCGGACCTCGGTGGAAAATTGCTGGTCATCCGCCACGAACAACTGCACCCGGACCACATCCAGTGGGCGAATCACATAACTGCCGGAGGCATAGGTCATATTCTGACCTGAAGCAACCTGCCCGAGAGACACGATCAACAGAACAAAAAGAGAAACGAAGCGGAGCTTTTGGCGCATAACAAAGATACCGGGTTTGCGACGACGATGCGGGACGAAAAAGGGAGGTCAACACAGAATGCGCTGACCTCCCCTTTCGAGAAGAAAATACCGCGGAAGCGTCTTAGTAGCGGAGAGACGCCGAAAGAGAAATGATGTTTGCGCGATAATCGGTGCCTGCGGCGCGGCCGTTGTCGTCAACGCGCTGGTGGGTGTAATGGGCCGACACACTCATGTAATCGTTCGGGCTATAGACCAAACCCGTGCGGACGAAATACCCGTCATCGCTGCGATCAATCCCGGAATAGTCCGAGCGGTTGTAACCAACCATACCTGTGGCCGCCCACATTGGAATGAGATTGAAGCGTCCGGCGAGGGAGATTTGTGAACGGGAATAAGTATAGCCTTGGTCAATGCTGTTCAAGTAATCCCGCTCGACCCGCAAGGTGTAGGAAGAATTGGTCGCGTTGTAAGTCATCCCGACGTCGTAGGTGATCGAGTCGAGCTTGCGGTCTTCCATTCCAAAGAATCCGTCGATATTACGCTCCATCCACCCGATCTTGACATCACCCACCCACATTGGTGAGCCCAGCTGTCCGACAAAACCGGCAAAGAGCGAGTTGTCACGGTAATCGCCACCGAAGTCGGAATCGAGATCGACCCGGCGGTGCTGGTAGCCAATCTGCGCATCCAACCCAGGGCTGACCTCATAGTAGAAAGTTACCGGGATACTGAAGCTATCATACCCGACGGCAGAGGCGCGGTTGTAGTCACGGCTCTCGTAGTGGAGCCCGACGGCGACCGATGTCAAATTCGTGAAGGCGTAACGACCGTTGACCCCGGCGGCGATTTCGTCGCGGGTGACAAGACGGCCTTGAAGCTGTTCATCGGTCATAAAGGAATCGGCCGACGAACGCTCATCGTATCGGGCATAAAGTCCGAGGGAATACACCGCTTGATCGAGATTTGCGGCGAAGCGAAGGTGGAGGTATTCGTCATCCAGGTCGCTTTCGTCAGCATAGCGGACGATCTCACCGGAAGCGAAAAGGCTGGCCACGGCAGCGCCTCCGCCAAATTGAAGCTCGACGCCTGGTTCGAAACGGAAGCGAAAGTCATCCTGACGGTTTATTTCGTCACGGTAGACATTATCTTCGTAACGAATTTCACCGACGCCCGTAACAAAAAGCGCCCCGTCATCTCCAAGAGAGAGCAAGGGTGCGGCGTGAGAAAGTGAGCTGAGTCCAACTGCGGCCCCGAGTAGGACTGCTGAATATTTGATGAGCGACTTCATTGGCATTGGAGGAGATTGGATGTTATTCAGAAAGGGCGGATACCTACAAACGTTCAAAATTCCTTACGTTTATGTGAGGGCAGCAAAAGTCGGGTTCCGGTGGATGGCAATATTTTTCTTCCAATCTTTCTTACCCTCAGTGGTTTAGCCTGTTGCGCCAAGCTGACGGCGCGGGGCTCGCAACGCCTTCGAGAGCCCCTCGGAGGAGGTTCGCAAGAAGTGCGCTGAAGGCTTGCTCCCTGGAAACCGATGGCTCAACTTCGACGGAAATGACAGGAATACCTTTATTCGCAGACGACAACGAAGCAAAGCAGGAAAAAAACCCGCCGCTGAGCGAGCTCATGCAGCGGAAGTTCCTTGAAGAGCGAAAGCTCTTCTTCTGGGGCGAAGTTTCCGATAAATCAGCGCGCGCGGCTACGGAGAAGCTTCTGTATCTGGAAGCAATGGATCCTGGGAAAGAGATCACGCTCTATTTGAACAGCCCTGGTGGCTCGATCACCGCCGGTATGGCCGTCTTTGACACCATGAAGCTGCTGACGAGTGAGATTCGTATCGTCGTCGTCGGGCTGGCCGCGAGCATGGGCTCCATCTTCCTTTGCGGAGGCACGAAGGGCAAGCGCCTGATCTACCCGCATGCCCGGGTTCTGATTCATCAACCACTGATCATGGGAACCATGCGCGGCGTGGCGGTGGACATTCATATTCAGGCACAGGAGATGGAGAAGCTTCGCGAGGAGATGAATATCATCCTGGCAAACGCCTCCGGGCAGCCCATCGAACGGATTCGCAAGGATACCGACCGCGATTTTTACCTGAACGCCGAAGAAGCCATCGAGTATGGCTTGGCTGATGCGATCGTCGACAAGGTGATCTAACGCGAAAGCGAGCGTCCACTCAGCGGCCGCTGGTTTTCGAATTATCAGCCGCTTCTTTGGCTTCCTCTGCCTGTCGCGCGGCCTCCTCTGCTCTCCGGATGGCGAGATAGTGATCTCTCCAGGTTGCGCTCAGCTCTGTTTGCCCCGCACCGGCAGCGGAGAGTGATGCCTCGCTCAAGATAAAGCGGGCGTAGGCATCTTCCATTTCCGGGCGCTCCAGTATCAGGCGATACAAGGAAGTCGCTTCCGCGTACATACGCTCACGGGCACACTGCGCCGCCAGATCGGCATACAAACTCCATTCCATCGGGCTCGATGGCAGACGCCCTGAATCCGCAAACTGCTTAAGCGCTCCCCGCCGGGTGTCGGCGTCTCCTTCTGTTGTAAACTGGTCAAGGACAGCAGCCACCAATACAGGATGCGGCTGCTCGAGGACAGCGGCCTGCAACAGCTCCCGCGCCTGCCCTCCCTTGCCCGCCCGGCGAAGAAGGTTTGCGCTGAGGATAAGGCCATAGGGTTTGAGCGATCCATCGAGAGAGCGCACATCTGTCTGCGCCAGGGTCTTCAGCACACCCCCTTCTCCAAAAGGTCGATAAAGCGGATCGCCCATAACCACTTGCTGCCAGCTCAGACCTGGAAGAGAGAAGTAAGCAGCTTCGCCCCAAGTCCAGCCTTCGAGCAGACCCGCGGTCAAAGCATCCAGATGGTGCGAGAAGAAGAGGTAGGGCTCATAGACATTGCCCACTGTGCCCGTCACACCCCGTGCGACCAGAGGCCCGACCCAGCCCTTGGTCGAATCCCGCACTGTTCGGGCAGAGAAACTGTGGATATGGGCGGCGATAGCCCCCGGTGGAAAATCAAAGTCCGGAAGATTGAAAACCCCTCCGACATCATTCGAATACCATCCAAGATAGATAAAAGGAGCGTCGATCCGTTGCCGAAGATCCAAAATGGGTTCTTCCAAATCTGTCGAAACTTCGTAACCCAAATTCTTAAAGTAGCCCCCGGCCGCCGCCAGCCAGTCATTGCCCAGTTTATAACCTTCCCCGCGTCCATCCTGATCGATATAAACCCGCCCTACCGGCCCTGCACGCTCACCTTTGAGGGCGCTGTCAACCAGCCGACGGGCATCGCCGGGAGTTGGTCCATCCAAGCGGGTGACCCGCAGAACTGAAGACTCGGCGGCAGACGCTGTCGTCCGCCGAAACAAGGGGTTTCCGATCAATCCTGTAACCGGAACCGGCCCCATCGGAAGCGCCGCAAGCTCGCCGTCAACGGACCCTTGATTCACCGCGAACCGGCCCTCAAAAAGCTCGCGCCGAGCCAGATCCGGCCGATCCCGCTGCACCTGTAGCAAATAATGGTCGATCGCCGCTGACTCATCGAGTTCCGCCACTCCGGAGACGCGCAACGGCATACCGTAACACAAGACAAGGTACCGGAGGTGGTTGGCGATAAGCGTGTAGCCCTGCCGCGCCTCGGGATCTTCAGGCGCGGCATCAAAACGCACCTCCATCAATCCACGCTCGTCCAGGATTCGCAGCAATGGGTTGTGGATGTATTGATTATACGCCCCGCGGGAAATGGTTTCCCGATCAGGCACATCCAAGAGAATGATCCGGTCGGTGGAAATACCCCTTGCTCGCGCGTAATACGCGGCGATCTCCTGCGAGTGGGCATTGCGTTCGTTGGCAACGATCACAACCTGATCTGCCAACGGATGAGGCTCGGTGGCGGGTTCCTTGGCAGCCGCTGACACCGGGCTCTGCAGGACCATGGCAACTCCCAGCAAGGCGGCTGAAATCCCACCCCAACGGACGGATAGCCTGATAAAGCAGGATGAAGGTATTCGCCGCAATCCGGCTGCCGTCACCATGCGACCGCGCACAGGATCCCTTCGCTTCAGCTCCGTCGCGTGCCTCACAACTTCAGGGCGCGGTGCTTACTCCGTGGGATCAGCTTCTTTAAAACCCTCTTCATCCTGGGGCTCATCATCCTCACTCTCCGGCTCAGCCTCGTCGTCGTCATCATCATCACGGGCGTGCACGTGATCATTGTACTTCAGAACGCGCTTGTTCACCGAGTGGGGGGACATGATCAGATTGACATGGCGACCGCTCAGCTTCGGCTCCGCATCGGCGGAACCAATGTGCATAAGATCTGTCGCAGCCCGCTTGATCATAGCGAGGCCCAGGTCCTGGTGCTCCATTTCACGACCCCGGAACATCAAAGAAAGCTTGAGCTTGTTTCCCTTGTAGAGGAACTCCTCGCCACGCCGCAACTTCGTCATGTAGTCGTGCCCGTCGATCCGGACGCGGAACTTGACCTCCTTGATTTTGGAGGAAGACGATCCCTTCGCCTTATTCTCCTTCTGCCGCTTCGATTGCTCGTACATGTACTTGCCGAAATCGAGAATCCGGCAAACCGGAGGGCGTGCGTTCGCAGCGATTTCAACGAGATCGAGCCCGATCTTCTTCGCCGCGGCCAGTGCCTGGTCGCGGGTGACGACACCAATCTGGGTGCCGTCATGGCCGATCAAGCGGACTTCACGTGATCGGATGCGTTCGTTCTTGCGGACTTGGAATTGCGGGCTGCGTTGGTAGCGGCCACGGCCGCGAAAACCTGGTTGATTCGCCATGCGGTATTATTTGATTACTAACGGTCTTCGAAATTCGAATAGGGAGCCATGCTCAGCAACGCGGTAGCGCCGTGAACAAGTGAGCCCGGAACCATAGGTGAGCCTCGCGGGTGTGCAATCATAAAGCGCGGATGTCCCGCTGCCCCGGAATCGACACCTCATACGGAGAAGCTTTCGCCACAGGAACAACTCGCCGAGGCATTGGGATTGCTGAATTTGAAGCCCCCAGCGACGAGGCGGTCAGAAAAATCAAGGGTCATCCCACGGAGAAAGAGAGCGCTCTTTGAATCCACCAACAGCTCGACCCCGTGGGTGCGCAGGAGGATATCGCCGGACTTCGGGGCGGAAACAAACTTCAGCTTGTAGGACAAGCCATTGCACCCGCCACCCGTCACACGGACGCGAAGAAAATCGCCCTCATCCGAACGGGCCTGAAGCTCACGAACCTTGCGCCCCGCCGCCTCCGTCACGGACACAAGACGCTCGTTGCCAAGGCGAACGCCATCGGGAAGGACATCTGTATTTGCAGCTGCGGTCATTAAAGCATCCATACAAGCTCAGGCGTAGCAGTGTTTCAAGCCTGCTTACTCAATCGTTCGGCCAGACGAACCGCCCGAACGAAGCTGTCGCTCCGCGCCTTGCCCCGACCCGCCAGCCCAAACCCGGTGCCATGATCCGGACTCGTTCGCAGGTAAGGCAACCCCAGGGTAACATTAACCGCCTGATGAAACTCCACTGTTTTCAGCGGTGCCAATCCCTGATCGTGATAGAGGGCGACAATGGCATCAAACTCCCCTTCAAGAGCCCGATAGAAGACGGTGTCACCGGGCAGACAGCTTGTTAGACCGGGCCACACGGCCTTCAAGCGCTCCAGCTGAGGGTCGAGGAAATCCATCTCTTCTGAACCGATGAGCCCACCTTCACCCGCATGCGGATTGAGCCCACAAACAGCGATCCGCGGGACGGATGCCCCCAGCCGACGGGCTAACTCCCCGGCCCGCGAAACCGCCCGGCCGAGCAATCCAGGATCCTCTCTCAAGGCAGATCCCACTTCACAAAGCGGAATATGCCACGTCGCGAGGACCACCCTTAAGCGATCCCCCACGAAGGCCATCGTCGGCTCCCCGCCCCAGCGCGCGGCAAAGAACTCCGTTTGACCCGGAAAATTAAACCCGACCTCTTCCAGAGCACCCTTACTCACCGGACCGGTCACAACAGCGCGTGCTTTGCCCGAAGCACAGGCCGCCGCCGCGGCCTCAAGCGCCATGAGCGCACTCCGTGCCCCGGCAGCCGTCGGGGTGCCATCCGAGAGCGGAATCTCACTTCCTCCACAGACAACTCCCGCGAGACCTGTCTGATCCAGAAGCCGTTGGGGGCCAAAGAGAAGGTACCCGTCCCTGCGAGTGAGCGTGCGGGCCCAGGACACGATAATCTCGGGACCGACTCCGGAAGGATCACCCGCCGTGACCGCGATTGGCTCAGGCATCGGTGCCCCCTTCGAAGTCGCGTCTGGGCTGGATAAAACCACGCGTCCCCCCAGCAAAGAATTCAAGAAAACTTCGCACCTCGGAGCTCGACCAGGAACGGGCATCGAGCGCGGTCGCGGCCTTTACCCGACGGTTCCCGGAGGTGGAAAAGACCAACCGGTATGCCTCTTTGATCTCACGAATGGCCTCGCGCGTGACCCCTCGGCGCTTCAAGCCGACAAGATTCAACCCGATCAGCTCATCCCGCTCCGCCACCATGCAGAAGGGCGGAACATCCCGGGCCGCCCGGGAAAGGCCGCTGACCATGGCGAGTTGGCCCACCCGGCCACCTTGGTGAAAGGCCGCTCCGCCTCCGACAAAGACATGAGCACCGATCGTCACGAAACCCGCCATCATGACATTATTTGCAATAATGGCACCGGGACCGACCCATCCGTCATGACCAACATGCGCATAAGCCATGATGAAGGCTCCGTCCTCCACTTCGGTGTTGGCCGATTCGCGCGTTGCCCGGCTAATTGTAACGCCTTCGCGCAAAGTGACACCCGACCCAATCTTCACACCGGAGGCAGTCGAGGGATCGAACCGCAGGTCCTGTGGCAAACCGCCCAGAACACAATGCGCACCCACCGAGGATTTGGTACCGATAACGGTCCCCGAGTGAATAACGGCGTGTGGCCCCACCCGCACCTGCTCACCCAGATCCACGCCCTCTTCAATAACGGCATAAGGCCCGATGATAACGCCCTCTCCAAATCGACAGCTATCATGCACCACCGCGGTGGGATGAACCGAACCCCCGCCTGCTCTATCTGATCCATTCACTTTTTCGCCCCCGGGTTGTCTCCGCTGAATAACCCCATTTGAGGGTCTTTCAAAAGATCGTAGCTGCGCAGGATACGAAGGGTCTCCATAAATTCTGTCCGGGTGTAAGCTTGTCCCAAGTCGACCCGCTGGACGACATCGTCGAGAATGGAACGAAAGGACAGGACGGCGTCAACGCCCGCTGAACGCAACATGTGCGTGCAGGCAGCACGCTGTGGGTCTGCTGTTGGAAAAGCTGGCAAGACAAGAACACGAGGGGCCGACTCGCTCTGGCTACTGTTGAAAATCTCCGTCAATGACTTGACCACCTTGGTCTCAATGAACTTGACCAACTCGACGGGACGGCTGACGAGCATCCGGGGATTAAAACCCGCTTCCCGGTGCCAGGGCCGAATATAAACAACGGCTTCCCTCACGGCCCTCAGATCACTGGAAAACCAGAGGAAGTTGGTTGGCTCCCCCGTTCCGGTGGGCTTCAGAATTCTGAGGTCGACGATTTCTTCAGAATGCCTCCTTCGACCGGAAAGAATCCGGCGTTCGCTCCGCACGAAGAAGCCGTGGGCTTCCACGTATTCCCGAATCAATTGTTCGTCGAACGCCACGATGAAAAGCAAAGAAGATTGCAAGGCATTCATGAGCATCTGCTTAATTGCAAGCAAGCCCTCTCCTGCGGTTGTGAAGCCCCCGCCGGGAGTTGCGCCCCAATATTCCCCCTCCAGACTTCGCTAAGCTGAAATCCTCTGATGAACGAACCCCTCCTGCACATTGAGAACCTGACCAAGCGTTACCCCGGGCTCACGGCGGTGGACGACGTCAACCTGGCAGTCCATCCAGGAGAAATATTCGCCCTCCTCGGTCCAAATGGTGCAGGGAAGACCACGCTCATCAATTGCATCTGCGGGATGGTCCTCCCCTTTGAAGGCCGCATCCGGGTCAGCGGGTTTGATGTGCGGCGCGACTATGCAATCACCCGCCGGCTGGTTGGGGTGGTCCCGCAGGAGCTGAACTTTGATGGCTTCTTCATGGCTCGCAAAGTCCTGGCTTATCAAGCGGGCCTCTTCGGGAGATCTCGCGTGAAAGAACGCGTTCAACAGCTTTTGGCCGATTTCCGCCTGACGAGCAAGGCCGAGGCGAACACACGTTGGCTTTCCGGCGGAATGAAACGACGCCTCATGATCTGCAAGGCCCTCATCCATGAGCCCGCCTTGCTCTTTCTTGATGAGCCCACCGCCGGCGTCGATGTCGACCTGCGCGACGAACTATGGGCCTACGTCCGCAAGCTTCGGGACAACGGAACCACCGTTTTCCTCACAACCCATTATCTTGAAGAGGCCGAACAGCTGGCCGACCGCATCGGGATCTTGCGTGACGGCCGGATTCTGCTGGTGGAAACCACGCGCGGGCTTCAAGAGCGCTTTGGTCGCCGCTGGATGGAAATTCGGTTTCGTTCCCGTGTCGGAGACAATGCCATCGAACGGCTGCGGGGGTTCAAACCGGAGCGCATCGACGACTTCACCCTGCGCTTTGCCTACCGGGTCGAAGCCAATCCAGCTGCGCCAAGCGCCGTCGATCCGATCCTCGACCAGCTTCGCGAGCTTGGTCTTCAAATTGAATCTGTCGAAGGGCGCTCAAGCTCTCTTGAAGATATTTTTCGTGAAGTTCTTCGTCTGGAGCTGCCAAAGACCAACCCCTCGGCGATCGCCGTATCTGCCGAAACATCGATTCCGAAATGACATCATGAGCGACCCGCTTTCCTCATCCTCGTCCCGACCCATGAATTCAGAGCGGCCGTTGCTTCCTCCCGAGGTAATGGCGGCGGCCAGAAGGCGGATCGAAGCAAAAGTCGCGGAAGCGCAGGCCGCCACCAATGCCCGGGGGACCTGGACGCTTTTTCGCAAAGAGCTGGACCGCTTTCTCTCGATGGCTGCCCAGAGCCTCATCAGCCCAGCCCTGACGACCATGCTCTGGTTTCTCGTCTTCGGCTTTAGCCTGGGGGATCAGTTGCGCGAAGTCAGTGGAATTCGCTACATCGATTTCCTTGTGCCGGGGCTCATGATGATGGCCTTGACGAACAACGCCTTTATTAACAGTGGATTCTCGTTTTTCATCGCCAAAGTTCATGGCACCGTCACAGATCTCCTCGTCACACCCCTGACTCCGAATCAGATCATCCTGGCCTACACCTGCGCATCTGCCGTCCGGGCAATTGCCATCAGCCTGATGATCTGGGCCGTCGCCTCACTTATGGGCGCTTCCACCATACACAATCTGGCATGGATCGTCTGCTTTCTCATTCTGACCAGCGTGGCCTTTGGAATCCTTGGGCTGCTGGTTGGAATCCTGGCGACCGACTTCGATCACGTGAACTTCATCCCGAACTTTCTTCTCGTGCCGCTGACCTTTCTCGGGGGTGTCTTCTACTCGGTGAAGCAGCTCCCCGCACCCTGGGATCAGATTTCGCTCGTGAACCCCATCGTTTACATGGTGAATGGACTGCGCTTCGGGATGACGGGGGTGAGCGACGTCTCAACTATTCTTGGACTGGTTATCACTATAGCCTTCATCGCGATTGGGTGGACAACCACGTGGGCAATCCTGAAGACAGGAAAGCGGCTCAGGGAATAGTCAGCCATCCTGGTTATTCGTCACCCTCGTCCGGCGTGAACAGGAAGGGCACACGTACCCGAGTATAAACAGGGACACCCCCCTTCGTGGGCGGAGCGAAGCGCCAGTGTCGAATGGCCGTATAAGCAAATCGTCCGAAAAGCGGGTCGTCCGCCTCCAGCACAGCTGGCGCAAGCACGCGCCCCTCGGGTGAAATGAAGATATCCATCACGGCACGGCCTTCCTTTTTCACATCCCGAAGGGCATCCGGATATTCCGGCACAACCCGTTCAATGGGACGGGGCGGTGCGTCCAGTTCATTGGGCGGAGTGAGGCGGTATTGATTGGCATGGGGATCGGCGCGCTCCATCCAGCGGTCCATATACTCGGTCAGGTTATACTGCCCTTGGCTCCGCTGGGTGGCAATGGCTTCCAGATGGGTGGCACGGATTGTGGTGGGTTCCCCGTTCACGAGCGGCGGCTCGAAACGCCATTTGCGCATCACTCCGACAAGGGCTTCACCAATCCGCCTATGTGAGGCGATGGTGACGACGAAATCGTAAGGCTGCCCTTCGCTATCGATCATGAAGACGATCCGGGCCGCTCCCGAATGCAACCCTTGGCGCGCCATCTCACTCGGGTAGCGCGGAAGCTCCCGATGGATGAGTTTGGGCGGAGCATCCAAACCTTCCGGATAATCCGTTTCTATCGTTCGGGAAATGGTTTGAGCACTCAAGGCGGCACCCCAGAATACTGAAATGCTCAGAGCCAGAAATAGACGATGTTTGATCATATCTGGAAATATAGCTTTTCCTGCCACCAAAGCGACTGCTTTTCGCACGCCTGTGGTTCGGCCGGAGCAACTCCGTTTAGCCTTCAAGCCATGCCCGAACTAGCCGAGGTTGAGTATTACAGGAGACAATGGACCCCTGGGCTCCGCGAGATTGTCCGGAAGGTCCATTGTCATGAGGCCGCCCGCACTTTCCGAAAGGGCAACGCCTCCACCTTTGCGAGGGTCCTCCCCGGGCTGCCCTTCACCGAAGCGCATGCTCACGGCAAGCAGCTCCTCTTCCGTTTCGGAAAAGACTGTTGGGTTCACATCCATCTCGGGATGGCGGGCAAGCTCCAGTGTGCGGAACCGGTTCTGGTCCCCACCAGGCATGACCATTTTGTTCTCTACACGGATCGACTCGCGCTTGTTTTTAACGATTACCGAAAGTTTGGCACCGTATCCCTTCACGAATCGCCGGACCTTCCTGCCTTCTGGCGCAGCCTGCCCCCCATGCCCCACGAACCTGCCTTCACCCGAAGCCACATGGCCACCGCTCTACGCCGGCATCCCCGGCCACCGATCAAGGCAACACTTCTGCGCCAGGAGATCTTTCCGGGAATCGGCAACTGGATGGCCGACGAAATCCTCTGGCGGGGGCGAATCCGTCCGGACTGCCCCACCGCCCTCATTCAAGGCCGCAAGCTGTCGACCCTTTACCGATGCGTGCAGGAGGTGACAACGGACGCTCTTAAGATAATTGCCCCCGACTGGGGAACACCCCCCGATAGCTGGCTCTTCAATCACCGCTGGCGCGCGGGCGGGCACTGCCCGAAAACGGGAGAACCGTTGCTGCGCGAAACAATTGGGGGGCGCACCACCTGCTACGCCCCCGCCTGGCAAAATTGGCCGGCCAAAGAGGACACCTTGGGCTGATCCATTCGTGGCGGATGATCACTCCCGGCCCAGCCGGTCCGCTTTCATCTTCTCGAGTTCAAACTCACTCGCTGTCGTCACCCGGCTCAACCGGCCGTCCTCAATCCAAACAACGCGTTCAGACGAAGCCAACATCTTCGGGTCATGGGTGGAACATACGATCGTCACATTCTGATCCCGGTTCAATTCCTTCAGCAAGTTGATGATCTCTCCTCCCGTTCGTGTATCCAGATTGCCCGTCGGCTCGTCGGCCAGAATCACCATCGGCTCGTTTGCCAGGGAACGCGCAATGGCTACCCGCTGTTGCTGCCCCCCCGACAGCTCAAATGGCTTGTGGTGCAAGCGGTGCCCGAGGCCGACTCTTTCCAGAATCGCCTTGCCGCGCTCGTTCGCTTCCTCCGGACCCGTCCCTTGGAACACCATTGGCAAGGTGACGTTCTGGAGCGCCGACATGACCGAGATGAGATTGAACGTTTGGAAGATATAGCCGATCTTGTTGCAACGAAACCAGGCCTGACGGCTTTCAGATAAGTCAAAAACCGACTCCCCCTCAAAAAAGACCCGCCCTTCAGTTGGAACATCGAGCGCCCCAATCTGATTAAACAAGGTGGATTTGCCCGACCCCGACGGCCCCATGATGGAGATGAATTCTCCGCGATAGATATCCAGAGAGATACCTTTCAGCGCCCACAATTCTTCGTCGCCCGTAACGTACAGCTTCTTTACGTCCTCGACCTTGATGATAATATCTTCGCGTGTCATGGGTATTCTGAGGGTTTCAACGTTTCAGGCGAAGGCCGATCAATCCCCGGCGCATGAGCTGCTGCGTGAACTCGATGACCGCTTCGCGTGCCTGATCCGGTTTCCATGCAAACTTCCGCTGCATCGCTTCTGCGATTGTTTCGAGATCGTTCGAGCCCGTCGCCTGTTCAATGAAGAAGGCCCCTGGATCATCAAGCGCAATGCGGATGTCCTTGCGCCAGCCAAAGGTGCGGGTAACCCATCCGCTCAACCGACGCTTCTCCGGTAAAGCTCTTTGAAGACACAGATCGCCTTTGCGCGTGCGGACAAGCTCCACCCCGGCCGGGATCTCGGGAATGGCCGCCAGAGGATCGTGCGCCGAGGACGGAGCGATGTCTTCTTGCTTCGCCATCAATGGAACTCGTCGCTGTTAAAGTCGATTTCATCGGGTCGGGCTTTCTTCACGATCTTTCCGTCTTTGATCCAGAGGATCCGGTCGGACCGCTTGAGCATCTTCAGGTCGTGCGTGGCCGAGATGATCGTTACGTTGAGCTTCTCCTTGAGCTCGGCCAGCAGTTCGATCATCTCGCCGCCTGTCGCCTGATCGAGGTTGGCCGTCGGTTCATCGGCCAGAATAATCTCCGGACTGTTCGCCAGCGCCCGGGCAATCGCCACGCGCTGCTGCTGGCCTCCAGAAAGTTCAGCCGGCTTGTGTAACACCCGATGCCCCAACCCGACCAATTTCAGAATCTTGATGGCCTTCTCCCGGGCCGCTTCTGCCTCCACTCCGGCAAAGGCCATCGGCAGGGTCACATTCTCCAGGCAGGTCATCACCTGGATCAGGTTGTAGGATTGAAAGATATACCCGATCTTCCGACACCGCAGCCAGGCCAGTTCATTGTGATCCAGTTGGGCGATATCGACCTGATCGATGTAGACCTTCCCCCGGGTGGGCTTACCGAGCGCGCCGATCATGTTAAACAAGGTGGACTTCCCCGATCCCGATGGGCCCATGATTGAAAGGTACTCCCCTTTGTAAATGTCCAGGGTTGCTCCGCTCAGGGCATGCGTCTCCACCGATCCTTGGCGATAGATTTTGTGTACGTCGACGGCATTGATGACCACCCGTCTTTTCTCCAGAACATTCCGTCCCAGGATTCGATCGATTTCCTGATCAGTCAGCACCTCACGAGTGGGCGGAATGTTGTGCGGGGGGGCGGTGGTCATGGAAAGGTCTATACGTTACTGCGCAAGGCGGTGGCCGGAACCATCCGGGAGGCCACCCAAGCGGGATAAATGGCGGCGATAACCGAAAGGAGAATCCCGATGATCAACGCAACCAAGGCATAGAGCAACAGCAGCCCCAGACCGTCTCGCACCGCGATCCAGACGATACCGAAGCCATAGGTGATTCCGTAGGCAGCGATTGAAAAGAGAGCACCCACAAGGCTTCCGACGATGCCCCCCACCGTCCCCATGAGGGCCGATTCAATAAGGAACATCTGCCGAACAAAGCTGGAAAGCGCACCCAGGCACTTCATCGTTCCAATCTCCCGAAAACGCTCCGTTACACTCATCAACATCGCGTTTGAAATCCCGATGATCGTGACCAGCAGGGAGATAATCACAATCCAGTTATTGCGAAAACGCTCCCGCCGCTCGTCCTCGGCAGCACGTTCCAACTCCTCCGGGCGCGGTTCACGCGAAAGATTGATAACAGAAATATCGCCCTTGGCCGATGAGATCACGCTCGCACGGGAGAAAGCCACCACACGCTGCCTCGCCTCTGCCAGAATCGTCGACCAGTCCGGCTCAGAAGACAGACGCTCCGGATGCCCAAAGACGATCACGGCACTGGCCCCGCTCGCAATCTGTGCCAAGTCAACCGTCTCCAACTTTGCCGACTGCAGCCGCTGGAGGAGGTCATCCGGAAGTGGACCAACGATATTGAAGGCCGTGGCCCCTTCTCGAACCAAACGCAGGAGCAGACGTCGCTCCGTCTCTGCAAGAGGCTCCAAAACAAGGACTCCGAACGATCGCCCCGTCACCGGCCCAACCTCCGCACGCAGAAAATTCATCATCCGATCGACATCTGCCCGACGCCCATCCTCCTCGGATACACCCTGCCGCAGAACCTGGCCGGCAAGGATAGACATCAGGAAAGCGATTCCCAGAACGACCCCCGTCACCGTCACGAGAGAACGGCCGAAACGAATGCGGATGCCTTGCATGACCACATCGAAGGCCACTTTGAACGGCAGTTTGACCTGTTTCTGAATTGCGCGTGCCATATCAGAAAGGAGTTCCGGAAACCGCGCTGTGAATCAAACGCATGGCGATAGTCGCCATAGCGATCAGGCCCACACCCGTGAAATATCCCGCGAGCAAGGTCGGAGCAATGCGGAGAAAATTGGTCTCGCCATACTTCTTGCGTAAATAGAAACGCCCCAGGACCGCACCGATGATTTCCAGCACCATCATATGTGGAAATTGTCCCAATCCCCGCATCAACCCGTAAACCAGCATAACGGGCAGACCAAAGATCATCAGCGTCGAATATAGACCGACAATGCCCAGGAACCCACCGGCAATGACCGAAGGCTTCAAGGCCCGGCCCAGTTCTGTCTCGGAAAAGGTACGGTCTTCAATGTCCTCCCCCGGAACAACAAAGGTGGAGGACATGATAAGCGCCTGATTCTTTGCCTGCAGGTCCCAGTTTACCTGAGCCGCAGGAAACATCGGGCCAGGCACCGGATCAGAGCTCCAGATGAAGGCCCAGAAGCCCAGTGAAAGGACAAAGAGAATCGGGAAGGCGACGAGGTCCGTTTTGATGAGGGACCAGAAATTGACGCCCGTCAGCTCCGTCACGCGGAAGGACTGTGCCTGATGGCCGAAATTCTCGATCGGTACTGGAGCCAGCCAGATTTCGATCCCACGCGCGCCGGACAAGAGAAAAGACGTTTCCTTGATGTAAGGGATATCCATGTTTTGCCCGGATATCCCCAAAAGCCGGGCGTTCACATAGGAAATGAAGGGGCTGTAAACAAAGGCAAAGAAGATGAGGAAAAATGCGATGCCGATGCTGAAGGGAAGCAGGATGATCCCGACCGCCACCATGATCGCCGCGGCAATGCAGTAGATCCCGATCGCAATCTTGAGGGAGTAGTCCCCCCGACCCTTCCTCGGCGGTGCCCAAATATCTTCCCGAAGTTCCCGTGACTTTTCCCTGTCCTCCAGAACCTTTCGCCGAAGATCGCGCACCGTGGAAAAGACACACACCGCAGCAATCCCAAAGCCTGCTCCGATGTTGAAGCTGAGGTAAAAATCGACGTTGTTCGAGAAGGTCGTGTTCACCGTGTCCATCCCCGGTTGCCACGTCGTCAGCCAACCCAGCGAATGCATTACCGGGTTCAGGAGAATCGTTAGAATGATCGCGATCGCCGTTCCAATGACGGCCCAGAAGGGAAGAACAAACCCGAGAAAAAGAATGCCCGCATCCAAAGCGACCCCTGTAGGCGTCGCCGGCAGGAGCCCCTCCGTGAAGGTGGTCGTATCAACAAACGGTTGCGGAATGAGAAAGAATGGCTCCGCCAGGAGGATGCCGGTGATGGAAGGCACACCGATCTGGAGCATTCCGAAGGCCAGCCCGATGTAGGCCCCCAGCGAGAAAATCCGCCAGCGCCGTCCCTTCTTCCGCTTGTCCTCTGCTATCTCTCCTGAGCCTTTCTCCCCTTCGAGCGCGGCTGTAGGATCTTCATCCAACGTGTCTTCCGCCTCTGCCAGAGCCATCGCACCCTGCGCCTGAATCGGTGCCAACGGAAACGGCAGCCGCTCCACATCAGAGGTCAAACGAAAGAAAACATAGCCCAAGGTGTATCGGTTGACGAACCCGACAAACATGACAAAGGCCATGAGCAGAATCGGGACCACCCACTCCGGATGGAGGAGATTGCGTTCGAGAATGGCCTCGCTCTCATGAGAGGGCGCAAACCACCACGGGAAAGCACCGAGCATGCCCGCGTCCCTCACGGCGTCGCTCGTTACAAGGTAGGCTCGGAACACGAGGTGAGCCAAAGGCCCTCCCGGAAAGATCATGTTGCCCACCATCATGACGTGAGCGGCGTGCAGGAGGACAACCAGCTCCTGCTGATTGAGCGGCTTCAAGGCCCGCCGCGAAATCTCCATAAACAGGATGACCGTCACCCATGAGGCCGCCGAGCTGAGATTGCCCCCTGTCATCAGCCCGAGATAGATCGCTCCGGGCATCATGATCAGGCCGCAGAAGATAAGCCCGACCACCGTCGTCCATCCAAATCCCGGTTTGAAAACCGTGGGGATCGGAATCAGGGTGCGAAACCGTTCGGTCTCCTGGTCGACTCGTCTGGGCTTCATACCGAGGGCCTCCCGGCAGTGGAGCCTGAACCCGCGGGTTCGGCCTGATGGTGACTCAGGAGAAAAGCGCGGGCCTCTTCAAACATCTCATCCCGTTCGTGCTGAGGCACCGCCCGCCAATGCAGGAAATGCTGGCGGACCATGCCCACGAACCCGTGGTTCAAGCGCATCCAGGATTCGCGCGTGCCGGAAAGCCGGATAAGCGTGAGGTGTGCCTTGTAGAGTCCCGTCTCCTCATCAACAGGTGTTTCGATAATCAATTCCTGAGCAACCCCTAAATCAAAGGGCTTCAACCAGATCTTCCCCTCAATGCGCGGCACGTAACCGGAGGGATCCGACGCATCACGCTGGAAACGGATTTCCGGGACACCGGCAAAAAACCGGCCCGCGCTGCCCTCCCCGTGGTCACTGAGGTAGCGGTGAAAAAATGAAAGCACCGCCACACGACCCTGTGGGCGAAAGTTGAATGGCAGATCAAAGCTGAGGGTATCTTCCACCGGCTCCGGCAACTTCCACCCCGACTCTTCCGACGGAGCGGCAATCTCCATAGCCTGCTTCGCGGGGAAATAGGTGGAGAGGAACACAGCCACCATAATCGTAAGGGACGCATAGATCGTCGACAGCGATGCAAAGGTCATGTTGAGCCCGCCAGTGAGGTTCAGCTCGGTCAGGACCCGCCCTGTTCCCTGGCTGAGCAAGTACCCAAGAACGGATCCGACGACGGCATAAACGAATGCCTCTGCAATGAACATGAAGAATATATACCGGGGAGCAATCCCCACAGCGTTGTAGACAAAAATCTCGTCCCGCCGCTCATACACCGAGCCTTTCATCGTGTTCAAGACCGTCAGCCCCGCGATGAGCAGTGGAATAAGCAAATCGATCAGCCCCGACAAGGTTGTCTCCCGCGCCCGCTGACCCCGATAAGAAATGCCATCGATCCCGTAGTGGAGAGGTTGAGACGTCTGGATCATGAACGTTTCAATGACTTCGTTTGCCTCCCGAAATGAGATCCCTTCCATCACGATAACGACGCTGGCGATCAACTCATCCGCATCGACCACACGCATTCCCAAATTGGCTACTGGGGCGATGATGAGCTCGTCCGCCCGTATGCGGGGATCATCCGGCCCCACCAAGAATCCGATCTCATTCTCATGTTGCGGATCGGTCAGCGCCTCGACATCGTAGGGCAACAGATCAAGCCCATCCAGGTCGCGGTAATTATCCAAAGACTCTGCCGCAAAGATTCCGATAACCCGGAACTGCACGGCATTAATGGTGACATCGACGCTGCCCTCCCGGTCAATTGCCTCTGCGGATACATCCAGCTCGGTAGCCATTCGCTCCGGGATCAAAATCGGGAGCGGTCCCGCCTCGAGCGCACCTTCATCGGGAAACCAAACCGGCTCGGTCAGAAAGGTCAAAGCGCGGCCCACCGGGTCCGAGGCTTCAAATTGCAGGATCGATTTGAACGGAACGCTCCGGGTGATGCCCCGTGATTCCCTTTGTGCGGTCAGCTTCGGATTGCGCCGCGAAGCATCGGTCCGGTCGTAGACACCCACCTGCATCCGGCGTTCCACAACATCGAACTGATCCCCATACTTGGAACGAAGAGCAAAGAGCTCACCCGACGTCATCGAGCGAAAGCGTTCGTTCTTGATAACCATCCCCTGGTAGTCAGCCCGTCCAATGGCCACTGTCCTTTCGACAACATCGTTCCTCACCGAAGTGAAGGATATCATTACAAACGTCAGGAGCGTTAAGGTCCCGCAAGTGAGCCCGGTTCGCACTTTCCGGCGATTCATGTTATTGAGCCCGAGCATGAAGGCGGAACCAAGGATCCCCATTTTATTGACATCCGCAGCCGCCACCTTCCCCTGCCTTTTTCTCAACTCTTCAAGGTTCTCCTGGAACTTGCTCGTGAACAGCAAAGTGATACTCCCGGAAATCAGAATAATGATGAACCCAAGGAAGATCATCATCGAGGAGCGCACCATCTCAAACGCCGGGTGCAAAATCCGCAGGAGCGAAAAGACCACGACAAAGATGGCAAACTGGGCAATCAGCTGCTTGCGGACGTCACTGTAGCAGAAGACCAGTTTCTCGAAGAAGAAGACAAAGGGGACGAGCAATCCCAAGTACCAGAGAATACCGACAACCGCCTCCATCACCGATCGCCGCAAGACCGGATGATTGAGCGTCGAAAAAATGACCGATGACCGCGCAATGCTCTCACTTTCCCTCTGTGACAGATCCGCGTCCACTGATTCATCAGCCAGATCAAGAGCACGTTGGTGAAAATCAAGCGTCCGCTCATCGGCCATCCCATACCGGTTCTGCAAATCCAGCCGCTGACCGTTTACGTAATTCATGGATCGCGCAATGCGCTGGGGAATCCGGTTCAGGACTTCATGATCTGCCGCCAGGTAGCCCAAACCCTCGATAACGCGCCTCCGATCTGGATCTGGCGTGTTCTCAATGTTTGTCGAAAAAGCCCGCGTTTCCCGAACCATTTCGTTGTCGGGCGCGCCAGCTTGAAAGAGAGCATAAAAGTGATCCTCTGGACTCAAGAACGTGAGGCTGGCACCACGGTCTTGTATCTGGGCGCGCTTCCGGAAGGGCGTCAGCCCCTCGCTCGCGATCATGCGGACCTCCGTATAATCCCGCATCGTTTGCGGGTTATTCAGATCAAACACCGCAACCGGGGCAGCCCGGAATGTGACCACCGTAATGTTGCTGGCACTGTCGATTGGAATGTTGATTGAGTTGAACAGGCGCTGCCCATCCTCACCCTCATCCTTAAAGTAGGAGATAAAACCATCTTCATCATACCCTGCGGCCAGGGGGCTCCAGGAGGTGCCGGAAAAATAGACCTGATACCATACGGGAAAATCTGCCGCTACGCGCTCCATGTAGAAGTGTCCATACGGGTCGGCCATGATCAAAGGATGATAAAAGTAGCCCGGTCGGCTGAAGGAGCCGTCGTTTGGACGTGGGCGCCCCGAAACAACGGCGTTCTTGAGGGGAAAGTTCGGCACGATGGACTGCCCGACATTCGACGCCATGACCTGCCCGCCAAAGTTTTTCAACCTCCACTCGGCATTGCGTGAAGGTGCCATTCCCCCGCTGCCATGCGCAATCGAAACGAAGGTCTCTCCAAGCGTCTGGAAAGTAGCGCTCAGGGAGTCCATGGCCCGCATCCATGGCATGTCCACCGGAGCCGGACGCATTTCATAAGAAGCGCGACGATCAAGGGAAAGCACCGTATAGCAGGCGTAACCCATATTTCTCCACATGAACGTCGATTGCAGCGACATGGGATCGGTCGCCGCGGTGGACAAGGTTTGCGTCTGGCGGCTTTGCACCACCACCTCAAGGGAATCCTGTAAATCGAGACGACTTGCCGCCGACTGAGCCACGCTGGTGAATCCAATTGCTCCCGGCTCAAGAAGACGCCCGGCGACTTCCAGAGTAACGCGCTCGGAGCCGGAAGAAGCGGTGGGTGCCAACCGAGCTTCAAAGGCAACGAAATTCCGATAAGGTTGAAAAATCCTTACCAAATTCCGCTCCTCTTCCAATCTCGCGGCGATTTTCCGATGGTGCTCCACCAGCTCAAGAAAACGAGCCTGGGCCTTCTGCCTGACCTCGAAGGATTCCACAAAATCGGGCCTCACTTCGAGGAGCCGGTCAATGCGCTGGTTTGCCGCCACCGAGGCGCGATCGTAAATACGACGGGCCGCAAGAAACTTCTGAAACACCGGTTCATCCAGACCCGCCCCCGGATGCCGCTCCAAATTGATTCGAGCGGCCAGAAGCGGCTCATTCAGCTCGAAGATAATCGACTTCAGACTGTAGCTGAACTGTTCATCGAAAAAGGTGCGAGCCGACTCAGTGAGGCCCTGCCTGAGATTCCGCGTGGTCTCAAGATCGCGCAGGAAGCCTTCATCTTCGAATAGTTTGAGCGCACGCTCGGCGTCCGTCAAAAGCGGTGCATTCTCTTGTATGCGCCGATGCACCCGTGCCATCCGGTCGCTCGCCCCCTGCGCAATACCATTCTCCTCCTGCGGTTCGCTATTGATCCCGAGCGCGCGCAGAAGAAGGTTTTCCTCCCCACGGCTCTCATTGAGGCGCAGGACGCGCAAAAGCTCGTTCAGCCCCATATCCCCCATGAAGTGCGCGCCAAAAGCGACGAAGATGACGTCCCGGCGCAGGCTCTCCCTGTAGGCGGCCATTCCCTCCACCAATTGCAAATGATAAGCCAAATCCATTGCTTCAATCACGCCGAGCGCGCGATCCGGAAGCAGAGCGGTGGCATCATAGCGGGTGGTGGCCAGCAAGGCTTCATTTGCTCCCTCCGGCGCATGCAAGACGCCGTAGAGGTTCCGCACCGGCTTGTTCTCCCAATGAACCTTCAGATCAAGATAAACCTGTTCCCCGACAAACTGGAAGATCCCCGCGGTAGCGGCCACCCGCGGAAAGTTAATCGATACGCTGTTGACGATGCCGTCCTCGCGCGCGGCCACCCGCGGCCACGGGACTGACTCCAGCCCTTCAGGGTGTGCCACAATCACCGCCTGCACCCCGAGTTGCGCGTAACGTACCCAATTGAATGCCAGATCAGGATCATGATGGCCCGAGCGGGGATCAATGATCCCAATGACATCCGAAAAGTCCTTCCGCGTACGGATGGTTTCGGCGTCCAGGATCACCAACTCACCCGTGATGCCGTCGCCTCGCGTTGTCGGCGGCTGCAT
>CAYOIB010000015.1:37038-38330 GCA_964403935.1 uncultured Puniceicoccaceae bacterium
GCCGCCTGCATTGCCTCCACCGCGTAGTTACGCTCCGGAAGCGGTAGCTCCGTATAGGGCTGTGGCCGAAAGATGCTGAGAAAGAACCCTGCCGCCAAGAGGGCCACCAGACTGAAGATGAAGCCACCCAACAGGTTTCCAGTCCACCCTCTTGAGGCCTTCCCGTTCACTTCTCGGTGCATGGGATCTTCCATTTAAAAATGCCCGAAGAAGAGGTTGCCGCCCGGGGTAAAGAAGTGGGACAGCGTATTAATCATCCAGAAAAGCGCTGTGGTCGCTACCGCCCCTGTGATGATTCCAATGGCCAAGGGGCGCAACTTTTCCCGAATGACAGCAGCCCCTCCCAGCTTTAAACAAGTGAAGCGGATGATCCATGCCAGAAGCAGGCTACCCCAGGCCATTCGCATCATTTCTGTCGCTCCCAGAAGAAATCCAAAGGGATGAAACCAGAAGCCCGCAAACATCTGACGAAGCGTCGCCGTGACACCTGCACCCGTCGCTCCAAAAAGGAAGGCATTCATCTGCGGCGTGAAGAAGCCTTGCCCAGCGGAAGTCTGGCCCGTCTGCAGAGCTCTATTTGGTTCCAGGGCGACCCGATCAAACTCCTTCACCATGAGGTCGCGCATGGGAAGATACTCACCGGTGTGAAAATACTCATCGAGACTCACACTGTATGCCGTCGAGAGATAGCTCCACCCACCAACGACAAAGCCGCCCGTGATTCCCAACAGGATAGCAGCGACCACATGCCCGCGCTTGATGCGAAGGCGATGCCCCAGCTCAACCATCTCCAGCTGCAGCCCCGGCAGGTTCATGAACGCCGCCCCCCCCAGCATTGCTGAGAGCAGAGCCCCAATGACGACCCCTTCGATGCCCATCATTGGATAGGTTGAGATCAATGGAATCGAAAAGGTGAATCCTGCGACAAAATACATCCCGAAGGGCGTCCCGCCTTCCGCGCGAACCCGGGCCATAACAAGCGAGAACGCCAGCAGGTAGAGAAAAAAGAACACCATCCCAACAGGGCGGACGTTCATCCACATCCCCCAGATCGATGCCCCTGTAATCGAGAGAATCAGAAGCAGGGTGGCCGTCCGGTAGGACACCACCTCATTGCCCGGGTTCCCTCCGACCAAGGCCAGGCGAAACACCTCTTTCAGGTATTTCCGGGTGAAAAACAGAATCGCCAAGGCATACCCTCCAAACGATCCGAAGATCTGCATGGGGGCATGGGGGAAATTCCTGTCGACGGACAAGCCCGTGCTCTCACCAAACCAATACTGCATCCGGAA
>CAYOIB010000016.1:0-19261 GCA_964403935.1 uncultured Puniceicoccaceae bacterium
CGAGAAGACAAAGACATGGCTCGTGACCGAACCATCGAAGAAGTAGACCCAACCGCGGTCGAGATGGAAGGCCCATCCCGAAACACCAGCTTCGGGATTGTAGTTCTCACCCACATAGAGGAAGCCCCAGTTGGAGTTGAAATTGTCGGCAATCCACAGGGACCAGCCACCGCCGAAATAGTAGATCCAGTGCACGGTGCTGTCGTCGTAGTATTCAGGATTCGCATCATTCGAACCGCCGCCATCAACGTCCGGATCTGAAATGTCAGGGATGGAGTCGCCATCGACATCAGGAAAATCGGCCAACTCGACGGCAAAAAGCAGTGAGTTGTAATCAGCTCCCAGATCGGCCGATTCCAATAACCCGTAAAAACGCTGGTCTTCGCGGTAGAGAACCGCGTCGTGGAAATTATGGGTCAAGCCCCCTGAGGTCAGGGCAAAGGGTGCCAGTTCAAGGGTATCGACATCCACCACGCTGTAGGCAGCGGATCCAGTGAAAGTCACACCGCCCCGCCGCAGCGAGAATTGGATCGTGCGAGCATCGGCATCGTAGGAAGAAGTCCCTGACGAACCACCCACTGTTGTGGTTGGCACAAGCGGCCCAAAGTCATCCCAGGATCCGGCACGGCTCACGATACCGACGACTGGGGAAGCGACGGCTCCCTCAGGCAGGTTGTCCTCTGGCATTTTAAGGTAAATCGTGCCACCATCGCGGTCCCCGTCGTCGTTGACGTTGATTGCCTGGTAGGCGCTCGCGTAGGTGCCGGGGGCACCGCTCAGAGGCATCAGGCCCCGCAAAAGGACGTGGGTCGATCCCGCGCTCTCGTCTTTGCCCGCCAAGGCCGCAACCCGTAGATCCAAGCTGCTGGGGAGTGAATCAAAGTTCCTCAGAGAACGAAAGGATTCGATGCTTGCCGTAAAGGAGGCGGCGCTAAGTCCCATCGGTGCGACGGTGACTCCAATAATCAATAATCGGAAAAGATTTTTCATTCGGCTACTGTAAATCAGGGTGGTTAGTGAGAAGTCGGCTATCCGCATGCAAGGAGCTCTATCATCGGATTCAGACGAAGCCGGTGGGTCTGGCCAAGAAAATTCGTGTATTCGCAGGTTTTAGGCAAGTGCAAACGCATCCTGGTCAGGCTGAAAACCTATCTGAATGTAATATAGACACAGGCTTTAGAGTCCGGGTTTGCATTTTGTCTGCCGAGGGAGTCCGGGTCAGTTCAGAATCTGCCCCCGCATGATAGCGATGGTGAAGCTGTACACAAACAGGAGACCCGATAAGATCAATAAGCCAAGATTCCCCCATTTTCCAATCAGGGCCGCACCTTCTCCCTGCAGGCGGCCCTGTCTGCGGTGGATATGCTTGAGGGCGACAAGCGCCAGGAGGAACCCGACCAAACCGCAAATGGCGGACAATCCGCTCGTCAGGACGATCCAGCGAAAGCGCAGGCTGATCCAGACAAGGACATTCAAGAGAACAAAGAGGAGGCTGAGCACCCCCAGCTTCGAGGTTTTCAAACGCTCCCGATTTCGGGGGCGGCGGCGGCGCGAACCGGAATTACTTCTCGTGGCTGGGGAATGCGGGGGCTTGGTCGACATCTCGTTCACCTCACTCAGCTAAAACTGGACACCTTCGGCAAGGCCTTTGTGCAAACGGTCTTGTTCATAAGCACCTGCCTCAGCAAGCCCTTGTCCCGGAAGAGGAAGGCTTCACAACCCACCGCCACGGCTTGGAGACCCACTCGGGACCGGCATAGTCAATGCCCACGCGCGGGCCGCTTGCCACGCGTTCATCGGGGACAGCTTCCCCGGCTTCGATCCAGAGCTCGGATTCAGGTGCGACAAGCCTCTTGTTCTGGGCCTTCCCCACCACCAAACCACGGGTCAAGCGCCCGGGACCCGAATAAGCGCCCGCTCCCCTCAACAACACGGCCGCAGGATAACCCTCGGGCCCGCAGACAATGTTCGCGAGCCAGTGAATACCATAGCAGAGATAGAGGTACCAATGCCCCGGTGGACCATAAAGGATCTCCGTTCGCGCGGTCCGCCCTCGGTGAGCGTGACACGCCCGATCTTCGGGCCCGTCATAAGCTTCAGTTTCAGTAATGCGAAGCCGGACCACCGCCCCATCCGGCTGCCGGCGACAGAGCGTTCTCCCAATAAGATCCCGTCCAACAAGCGGGGTTGCTCGCTCAAAGAAGCTCGCAGGCAGCGGAGCCGAAGCCTCCATTTCAAAAATCTCGCTCACGGGTATCCAGAATCAAGGTGACCGGTCCGTCATGGACGGCTTCAATGTTCATATGGGCACCGAATTCTCCGGTTTGGACGGGTCCTGCCTGGAGGTGCCGCAGCTGTTGGAGGAAGTTTTCGTATAGGGGGACGGCGTGCGTGGGCTCGGCGGCCCGGTTCCAGGAAGGCCGGGTGCCCTTCCGCAGGGTTCCGTAGAGCGTGAACTGGCTGATGACGAGAAAGGCCCCTTCGACATCGTGTACTGAGCGATTCATCCGGCCGGAATCGTCGTCGAAGACTCTGGCTCCGGCAATCTTCCGCGCCAACCAGGATCCATCGTCCCCGGTGTCTGCGCCGGAGATTCCCAGGAAGATGAGGAGCCCCCGCTCGATCCTTCCAACGATGTTTCCCGAGACCTCGACATGGGCTCGTGAGACGCGTTGAACAACGGCTCGCATTTCCCCTTCTTCGAGAGGATCAGCTGCTAATACCTTCGATGGGCCGCTCCGGATCGACCTCGGCCTCGTAGTCCACTCCTGGAAGCCCAAAGCCAAACAGTTTGAGGAAGTTCTGCTGGTAGCCTTCGAAATCGGTCAGGCTCTGCACGTTCCCGGTCTCCACCTGTGGCCAGAGTTCAGCCACCTTTGCCTGCACGTCAGGCCTCATTTCCCAGTCGTCCACGCGCACGCGACCGACTTCATCAAAGTCCAGGCCACCCCCGCTGTACATCTGTGTCCGGAACAGGCGGTCGATCTGCTGGACGCAGTCCTCGTGAAGCCCCTGCGCCTTCATGATCCTGAAGAGGATGGAAATGTAGAGAGGAACGACCGGAATCGCGCTGCTTGCCTGGGTGACGACGGCTTTGTTGACCGAGACAAAGGCGCGCCCGCGATTTACCTTCAGCAATGCGTCGATACGTGCCGCTGTTTTCCGCAAATGCTGTTTCGCCTGCCCGATCGATCCGTTGGTGTAAACGGGCCATGTCACTTCTGGTCCGATGTAGTCATAGGCCACACTCGTGCATCCGTCTGCCAGGAGCCCCTCCTTGTCCAGAGCCGACATCCATCGTTCCCAATCCTCCCCGCCCATTACCTTTACGGTCGCATCGATCTCTTCCTGCGTCGCTGGTTCGATTGTGATGGGTTCGACGCGTGCACGGTCTGTGTCGAGGTTCTTTGCGGTATAGGGTTCGCCGATGGGCTTGAGGACGCTCCGGTAGGTTTCGCCTGTCTCGGGATCCGTCCGCCGGGGAGAAGCCAAGCTGTAAACCACAAGATCCACCGAGCCCAGTTCACGCTTTATCAGATCAATGGCTTCCGCCTTCAACTCGTCGCTAAATGCGTCCCCATTCAGCGACCGGGCCCACAGTCCGGCCTCCCGTGCTTCTTTCTCAAAAGCAGCTGAGTTATACCAGCCCGCCGAAGCCGGTTTGCCGTTCCCCGATGGTCGTTCAAAGAAGACGCCAAGAGTCGATGCTCCGCTGCCAAAAGCACTCACAATCCGCGACGCCAAGCCGTAGCCTGTCGATGACCCGAGCACAAGCACACGCTTGGGCCCCTTGGCGATCGGTCCTTGCTGGCGCACGAAATCAATCTGCTCACGCACATGCGCCGCACACCCATCGGGATGTGCCGTGATACATACGAATCCCCGGACCTTAGGTTTGATAATCATGAATCGGCTATGGATTTGGCTGTAAAACTCCGGGACCCTAGATGGCCCCGGAGACCCGGCCAAGGATAAATTCGGTCTTGCCAGGAATGAAGCCCTGACGAAAAACCTGATACCCCCGTCCGACGGCATCTTCGGCGACGGCTGACTTCTGCTATTCCCCTCAATTTCTCAATGACAAAACGCTTTTTCCGCCTCTCGCTGACGCATCGGATCCTCCTCGGTCTCTTCCTCGGTGCCGTAATGGGTAGCACCATCAACCTGCTCTCACCCCCTGTGGAACCGGCTTTCGAGCAGATCGAGGACGTGCTTGTCCTCGAAGGTGCCGTCAAGCTGACCCTTCCCGCGCAGGACGTTGCCGCCGTCGACGGGAGCCTCGAAGCAAACGGTCATGTCGACATCGAGGTTCCGGGCGCGACCTTGCGTCAGACCCGGGCAGTTGATCGGTCGGAGCCCCAGCCGCACGCTTGGCTTCACGTGGTCTTGACGCATGGGCTCTTCGAGATCGTCGGACAGATCTTTCTCGCGGGGCTCATGGTCATTGTTGTCCCCCTCGTCTTCGTCTCCCTCGTCTGTGGTGTGGCCGCCCTCGACGACATACGCCAACTCGGTCGCCTCGGCATAAAAACCGTCGGTCTTTACCTGATCACAACAGCGTTGGCTATCAGCATGGCAGTGGCTGCCGGGGTCCTTATTCAACCGGGCGCAGGCTTTGGCGGGGTGACGGACGAAGCCTATGTCGCTCCGGAAGCGCCTTCGCTGGTGCAGGTAATAGTGGATGTCTTTCCCCGGAATCCAATCGATTCAATGGCCCGGGGAAACATGCTTCAGATTATTGTTTTTGCGATTCTCTTCGGCGTCGCCCTGTCCCTTGCCGGAGCAGCTGGCAAACGGCTCCTGGATCGTTTCGAGGATCTCAATACGACGATCATGAAGCTGGTCTGGATCATCATGGAGATCGCACCCTTCGGTGTCTTTGCCCTCATCGCACAAACCTTCGCCTCGCAGGGGTTCTCCGCTCTGGCACCTCTTCTGAAGTATTTCTGCCTCGTCCTCGCCGTCCTCATTTTTCAGGGAATCGTCGTCTACCCGCTGCTCTTGAAGAGCCTGTCCGGGCTCAACCCGATAACATTCATGAAGAAAATGCGACAGGTTCAGGCCTTCGCCTTCTCTACCGCGAGCAGCAACGCGACGATCCCGGTAACCCTCAAGACAGCAGAGTATAAGCTTGGCATCCGCCGTTCGGTGGCCTCATTCAGCATTCCATTGGGGGCGACGATCAATATGGATGGCACGGCCATCATGCAAGGCGTGGCGACGGTGTTCATCGCCCAAGCCTACCAGATCCCCCTCGATATCCAGCAATACCTGATGATCATCCTGACCGCCACGCTTGCATCGATCGGGACTGCAGGCGTCCCAGGCGTCGGCCTGGTCATGCTTGCCATGGTCCTCAACCAGGTCGGCCTTCCGGTTGCGGGGATCGCCCTTGTTCTTGGGGTCGATCGCCTCCTGGATATGGTGCGCACCGTCATCAATGTCACAGGGGATGCCGCTGTCAGCTGTATCGTTGCAAAGACTGAAGGTGACTTGGATCAAGCCGTCTATAACAGCCCGCTCGACCTCGACAGCTCCCCAAGCGATTCAGAAACCAGCGCGTAGATGGAAAAACCCCGCGCTCTACTGACAAACGATGATGGAATAGATTCCCTTTTCCTTCGCGCCCTGGCCGACGCATTGGTCGACACCTTCACCCTCTACATTGCGGCACCGGCCACTGAACAAAGCTGGATCGGCCGGGCCATGACCCGCCGCACCCCGGTCACGGTTGAGTCCATCGACACCCTCCCGGCCAAGGCATGGGCGATCGGCGGCACCCCTTCGGACTGTGTGAACATTGCCCTTGCCAACCTTCTTGGCGAGCTGCCCGATATCGTTATATCCGGCATCAACATCGGTCATAATGCCTCGCTCCCCCTCCTTTACAGTTCAGGCACGATCGCCGGTGCCCTCGAAGGGGCCAACTGGGGGCTTCCGGCACTGGCCGTTTCCCAACAGATCACCGAGGGCCTCTTTGAAGACATTACCGCCCAACGGGGGCAGCTCCCCGAGCCGCTCCAGCCCTATCTGAAAGAAGCTGCGCGTCAGACCGCCGCTCTTGCCAAAAGGATGATCGGCCACCCGAACAAGGCCCTGCATGTCTACAACCTGAACTTTCCCATGCCGCTTGGTGAAAAGACACCGTGGGTCGCCACTCGACCCGCGTATGTTCGGCTTCCCGGCCTCTATGAAGCCGTCTCTCCCGGAACCTTCCGGTTTCGCTTCGCTCCCGGTAAACCCATCCCGACGGGCACCCCAACCGACCGCGAAACCCTCCTCGCCGGACGAGTCAGTCTCAGCATCTTGAACTTTGGTGCCCTTTCGACGTCCAACGAAGAAGAATTGCCGGGGTTGTTACCGCCAGAAGACTCTTGAACATCCACACGCCTTTCTTCTCAACGCGGTTGACCCGTCTATTTTCCTCTCTCTAGCTTGGGGCTTTCTCCAGGTGCCCCTGCCCGACAACAGAACATTTCTCCTGCCACTCATGCCTATTACCGTGTTACGCTTCGCCGGATTTATCTCAGCCTTCGCCCTGGCTTCCCTCCTGGCCCTTCCCGCGCATGGCGCCCCTGCCCTCTCGAACTATTACGGCTTCTGGGAAATCCCCGAATCTGCCGGTGACACCGCTGTCGTCATTATCAAACGGGGCGGCAGAATCTCCAGCTTCTGGACGGGACCCACCACGCGGGACTTCGTCCAAGGTAGATGGACCTTCGAAGACGACAGCCTCAAAGTCACCTGGGAGACTGGCTTGAAAGAACACTTTCAGCTGGAAGACGAGAATTTCCTCGTTCGCAAAACTTTCCCAAAGAACGCTGACACCACCTCGAGTCCAGTGGCAGAAGCGCGTGGCCACAAAGTTGATTCGAGAGTCCCCGGAAGCCTCACCGTTAATTCCACCGGGCCGCGGGACCGCCCTGCGGGTGCGCCGGAGACCAGCACAACCGCTGAGCTTCCTCTCCACAGCACTTATACAGGCTTCTGGCAGATCGAGCAAAACACAGGCTTTCTTGGCATGGGCGGCGCTCAGTCCCCCCACTTTTTCCTCCATTTGCTTCGCGGCGGGAACGCTCGCGTGGCGCTTCGAAATTGGGATGGAAGCAACGATCAAACCGGCACCTGGCAAGTGGAGGATGATACCGTCCTGGTCACTTGGCCCGACGGACGCCGGGACCAGCTCCGACCCCGGGGAGAGACCTATCAATTTCTTGTTTTCGAGCGGGAACGGCACTTTCCGGACCGTCCAGCAGCCCGCCGGGAAGCGAAGAAGATTTCCGCAGCCGACGGCATGCGGTATTTCGAAGCCGCCGAAGTGAAGCTTCTCGCCCTCTCTGATATTCGGGGAAGCTGGATACCGATCAGCCATACGAACTCAGATCAAACCAGCATCACTATCGACCCCTGGGGGCAGGCCTCCCGCCAAGCCAAATCCGGTGGCCCCAGCGCCAATGCGGGGCAGTGGCGCTTGGTGCGGGATCGTGTGGTTATCCGCTGGAATGACGGTTCCAATGATGTGCTCCGCCTCGGCATGCGCTCTTTCGTCCTCGATCACTTCATTCCCGGGAGCTCCCTCACGGGCACACCCGCCCATTCGACCGAAGTCCGTCGTCTGGAGCCCGAAACCCTGACCTACTCCCCGGAGTCCCGTTAGCTGTTCGGCCACCAGGCCGGGTGATCAAAACACGGCCTGCCAACCCGCTCCGTCAAAACGGAAAGCCGAGCGAAAGGTGAAGGGCTCCGGAGCGGTCTTCATTACGGCGAACAACATTTCGTCCATACTCCAGACGAAAGGGCCCGAGCGGCGTGCTGTAGCGAATGCCCAGCCCCACCGAGAGCAGGAAGGTGTCGCCGGGGTAGTCCTTGATGTTATCGGATTCCAAGAGGGCATCGGCAAAGGCCACCACGCTCCAGGAAGGCGTCAGCGTCTGTTCCCACTCGATTGTTGAAAGGCTGTATACCTCGGCCCCAAGAACCTCGCGTTCCGGCCCCCGCGGTGACGCTTCACCCTCGCGGAAACCTCTTATCGTATTCTCCCCTCCGGGCAGGAAGCGCCGGTTGAAGGGCGCTGTCTCCCGGTCTCCATTCCAACTGAAAAGCGCCCCCTGCTCCAAGCGCAGGTGAAGAAAGGCCCCGGGAAAGAGTTCGTGGTGGTAGCTTCCCTTCCAGAGCAGGCGCTGATACGTGCTCTCCGCCCCGAGACTGGGCGTTGCCAGTTCCAATGAAGCCGCCAGGCGGTACCCTGCTTTTGGTGAGATCGCGTAGTCCCGCTTATCCAGGCTCCATTCAAAAGTGAGGCTTCCCACGCGGGAATCTTCCGACCCCACCCGTTCATGCGTTTCATCAAAGACCGACCTCAAGCGTTGGTATCGGTAGAGGATCCCAAATCGGTTCGAGGAATGGGTCGGGCGAAAGTCGAGCCCCACCCCTGTGGTGTACTCTTCGCGTCGAAACGATATTTCCTCCCGACTCAGTCCCGCCAGACGCAGGTTCAGAGAAATGGGGGCCTGACGTAAAAAGGGAACCCTGTAAACATACTCTCCCAGGGAACTCTTGAATGTCTGAAGCACCTTCAAATCACTCCGGTGAGCCCTCCCCCAGATATTGAAAAGGGAATATTCGAATCCCGCCCGGAGCCGCTCATAGCTCCCCCAACCCCCGATCAAGCTGAACTGATGACGGGCATCCTCCTCCACAACAAAGACAACATCGCGCTCTCCATTAACAGGATCCTCAATCGAGTATTGCACGTTGCTGAAAATCCCGAGCCTGGCCAAGCGGTAGCGCGCTCGCTCAACCTCGACCCTGTCAAGCCAGTCTCCCTCCGTTGAATTCAGGACCGATCGGGCATAGGATTGCTGGGTATGATCCAGACCTTCAAAGAGGACCTTGCCCAGTCTGACCCTGCCTCCCGGTTGGATCGAGAGGTGAACATCAACCAGAACCTCGTCGCCCTCTTCCACCACCTCAAAGCTGCTGAGAATCGTCGTATCGGGGTACCCCTCCGACAGAAAACGATTTCGAGCCTCCGCCGCCAGTTCGCGGTCCAGGTCTGCGGCAAAGATCTCGCCGCCCGCTCGGGGAAGCTCGACCAAACTCGCCGCAAAGTCATCCTCCGCTGCCTCAGGAGCCAAACGCTCGGTCACCTCCCGGATGCGAAAGCGAGGCCCCTGGACGATGCGAAGGGTCGTTTCCACAGCACCCGTTGACCTGTCAATATCCAGGCCCTCCACGAAAATAGCCGCATCCCTGTAGCCCAGAGCATGAAGGCGCCGGATCAGTCGATTCTGTCCTGCTTCAAACCGACTCGCCGAATAAGGACGAAACGAGTTTCGGTTGATGACCAATCCGGTTGGATAGAAGTAGGCTTCCGCTTCCGTATCCTCGATGGCAGTCAGCCCAGAGATACTCCAGTTTTCATAGAAAAAGAGAAGCCCTTCCTCAATCGTGAAACGCACATTGACCAGAGGTTCACAAGGCAATCCCGATGCTCGGCCTTCATCCCATTCCGCCTGCCCCGCTTCACCGGATTCGAGGATAAAACCCGCGTGAATTCGTGGTGCGAGGTAGCCGTCGCGCCGCATCCGTGCGCTCAAAAGAAAGAAACCTTCCTCAACAAAGGCGGGGGCAAATGTTGCGTCCTCAGGCTGCACGTCGATTTCCCGGAGGAAATTGCGCATCCGGTAACGTTCCAAAAAACCATACCCTTCGACCTCAACGGTTTTTGCCAAGCCCGACGAAAAAGGCAGCACCATGCCCAGACAAAGAGCGCCCAAGAAACACCAATGGCCAATCAGACTGAAGAAAAGCCGGTTCACTTTCTGAAGACCCTCCATTTCAAGTCGATATTGTAATCTTCGTATTCATTGTACTCGCCAATAACCGAAAAACGCTCGTTGAGGATGTATTCCACCGACGTCGCTTCCGCTCCAAATTGAGAAGACGATTCGCCTGTTCGAATTCGAATATTGCCGCCACCTTCACTGCCCAGCAGGACGGAGAGGATGTCCTGGCCGATAAAGAGCGCCACCCGACCTGTCCGTGCCCCGGCACCGCCTGCCTCCGATTCATGAACCGTACCCGCCGCAAGCATCAGAAGAATCGCATCCTGTCCGAGAGGCGGAACTGAGTTCAACTCCAGCGTCGGCCGTGAGGCGGTCCCGCCGAGGTGGAGGTTGATCGTGTGCCCAAACGTATGGCCCGATCCCTGGGCAAAAAGCTGAAGCGCATGCGGACGATCGATCGTGATGATCGCCTCAGCTTGCGAAAGCTCGATACGCCCGAATGGAAAGACGATCGCGCCTCCATCCACACTGGCCTCGCCGAGCAGAAGCGGCTGCCCCAAGGTTCCACCCAGCTGGGCGGCGGCACTCAGCGTGCCCCGAAGCACGGTCGACTGCAGCCGAAGGAAATCCTCTCCTGAAGCACTGATATTAAGTCTCCAGGTGCGAAACGGTTCCTGATTCACACTGAAATAGGGCGGCTGAACCCGAACCCCGGCGGCACCCGGACGTATCAGATCCCTGAGATCCTGCAGAAACAAACTATCCCGCAAGGCGAGGTGTCCAGAGACCAGCGGAGGGGCCTCGGGGACCTCACGGGTGATCGTCACATCGACATCCGACCGGAGCAGAAGCTCGCTACGGCGCACCAGGTCAAGGTTCTCTCCCTTCACGCTCAGTGAGAATACCGGATTCGGCCAGGTGGAAAGATCAGCCCTCCCTCCGAGGGCAACCGGTCGCCCATTCCACATGGCGTGAACTTCGTCGAAATGCACCTCAGCCCCAGCGAAGGCCACACTGGCATTGATCTCCCGAAGGGAAGATCCCTCTTCAAATGGCCGGAGAGACACCCCCGTCACCACCACCTCCCCGGTCACCTCCGGCCCTGGGTGCACATGCAAGGTCCCGGCGACCTGCCCCCGCGGTTCAAAAAGGTCCGGAGCAAAAGCAGAGACAGCGGCAAAGGGAAACCGCTGAAGACCCACACGCCCCGAGAGTTCTTCCACTGCCTCGCGAAGCCCCCCGGCCAGGATCTTCTCCCAATTTATGTTCTCCAGGCTTGCTGTCAGCTGGGCCGTTTCCGGCACGCCCCTCATGGCAAATTGAGCCTCATGCACCTCCGCCCGCCGCCCTTCCATTGTGAGCGATAGATGGACTCGCTCCAAATCCAACGGAATAGCCTCCGTTGGCGAGTAGCTCAACCGGTCGACCTGAAGGTTGAAACTGCCCACAGGTCGCCGAAGCGTGCCGCTCACCGCCAGGTCGATTTCATGGCCTTCCAGCTCAACGTTCAGAAATTCCTCCAGAAGCACGCCCACCCCGGACATCCGATCCGCCTTCAACTTCAAATCCAGCGGCTGAAAGTAATCGACTCCAACACCGACGGCACCTTCCGCCCAGCTCAGGACCACTGGCAGCGACCCCTGAGCGCTGAAGACCTCATGAGCGTCAAGACGTGCTGAGCCACGACCAAAATGGATGCCATCCCCGCCAAAATGAAAATCAAAAGATAATTGATACTCGGAATTCAAATACAAAAAACCTCCGTCAAGACGGCCACGGCCTGTCAGGCCTCCATGCTCTGTCGTCTCCACTTCAAAGCTGGCTTGGGCAATGCGTATGTCGGGCAGCGACGCCTCGATCCATCCTTCCAACCAGGGAATATCGAGGTTCCTGATCCCGAAGCCATCCAAGCGCATCGTATTGGGTGAAAACTCGCCTGAGCTGATATTGATCGCTGAAGAGAGCTCTCCTGGCAGGCGAATCGAAAGAGGGGTCCATCGGATAGCCCAGACCTGCGCTCCATCATGTTTCGGAGCGACGATCACGGTGGGAATTTCTATCGACACAGGCTCCAGCTCAGCCAACACCTTCGCTCCCCATAGGTCAGTGATCTGAAGCGCCTTCACCCCCACCACAAATTCCTGATCCTCTTCAGAGACACTGACATCCGCCCGGAGCTCCTGCTCCGAATCGAGCAAACCCGCTTCAATCTTCAGGTCTACAGCCTCGATCCCAACGCCTGTCCAATGTGCCGTCGCCCGAACAGGCTCCAGCCGGGGAATCTTGAGCCTTTCCACCTGAACGTTACCAACGTGCTGGAGATTTGGCCATTCGCCCGAAGCCGTAATGGAACCCTGAATACGTTCCGGGAGGGCATCCGTCACGCCTTCAAAGGTTTGAAAATCCTCCCATACCAAATCAAAAGTCAGCGCCGCGGCTTCGGCTCGACGCCCGACAAATTCGTACCAGCCGGACGCTTCGATGATGGACCCTCGCGGGAGCCACACCGTCAACTGGTCCAGATCCAGCGAGACTTCGTCGACAAACCCCGAACCTTCGATCCTGGCAGAACCTTCAAAGCCTTCCCACGATCCCTCCACATGCCCCTGCAGATCTGCCCACAAACCTGTCGGGCCTGCGCCTGGGGCGACCTTGATTGTGCCATCAAAGCGAGCGTCTATCGGCTTCCCCGGCAACCTGCGCAGGTCGGCCACGACTGAGAATTCGGTTTCCGACTCCACGCTGCGGGCGGGCCAATTGATCCGCAGCGGCAAGGTGAGATCCGCAAGCATGAAACGAGAGTCAATCGATGCTTCATGCACCAGAATCCGCTCGAAGTCGCCTTCCGCTCGAATGTCGGTTGACAGAGGGACCCAACGTCCACTGTCCGGATCACGGACAGACCCCGCGCCCCTGCCCGACAGAGTCCAGAGATTCGGCCCCGTCCAGGTGGACTCGATGTCCAATCGCGCGATCTGAAGATCCGGGATTCCTTCCGCCAGAGGCAAGGGAACCCGCTCGCCCTTCGCACGCATTTCCCCCGTGCGGGGGATCCACGATTCGTTGCCCCACTGAGCCCTCCCCTCAACTTTCAAGTCCTCCATCTGAACCTGCAGGAACGATTGAAAGCCATCTTCGCCAACCACGATCCGACCCTCCAATATCCAGGGCCAGGCCGGATCTTGAGAGGCCCCACTGAGGGCCATTCCCGATGGAGTTTGCCTCGCCTTCAGAGAAAACCTCCCCGGCGATGGCAACGCTTCTTCGCGCGCCTCGATCTCAAAGACCCCGGCAGCCCACAAGGCCCGATCCACCACCCACTCCGTTGGAGCGGCCGAGAGTCGCCCATCCTCCGCCACCGCTGTCGGCAAGACCTTGCGGACCGTCGTCAGAACAGCCTGCAGTCGGCGGATCCATTCACCCGGAGGCAGAGGTTCCTCAACCCGCTCCTGATCGTCCCCTTCGCGATGGGTATTCACGACAGCTCTCCAACCGTAAACACGAAGAAGAGCCTTTTCGGGGTCGATTTCGTTCGACATCGAAAGCAAGGTCGAAACCCAGGCAAAGGGAAGCGTTATGACCAACCGATCGGCTTCAAGGGCTGCCTCATCGAGCTCCCATTGCACACCCTCCCACACCAGCTCCCGGTAGCCCCGTGTCGTCGATTGCTCCACCGTCAGCCCCTGCCCCTCCAGAATCCTCTGCGCCACCCAAGACAGCCACCACGGGTGCGTCGCCAACGCCAAGAGCGAAAGAACGGCCGCAGCCATGAAAAAGCATCGCAACCACCAGAACAAGCGACCGATCGGGGAGCGCTGTTTATACGGGACAGACATTCAGGGTAAAGAGAAACACCGGCCTGGACCGAAGCTCAAGCCGGGGCTTCAATCACCCCCGCATCCCGCCCCGATCGTCCGCCTCCATTGGCTACTCGAACGTATCCCAATCCTCCGGATCCTCCGCGTCTTCGGCTGCCTCATCCGGCGACTCTATCTCAAGGTCCACCCGAAAGCAGGCACCTTCCCCCGGCTTTGATTCCACGTGGATACGCCCACCGTGCATCCTCACGATCAACTGCGAGATCCACAAGCCAAGCCCGGCACCGCCCGCCCCCTGCCCGGGGACCCGGAAATAGGGCTCAAAAAGTTTCGGTATGAATTCCTCCGGGACGCCCGGACCCCTATCCTGCACGGAGATACGGATCCAACCCTCATTGAGGCATTCCGCCTTCAGCTCGACGCCATCGCCGACCGGACTGAACTTGAAGGCATTGCTCAGGAGATGGGTAAATACGTGATCCATCCGCTCCCGATCGATCGGAATCGCCGGCAGGTTGTCTTCAACAGTCAGGCGAATGCGCGAGGGATCGATCTCGTGATTATGGCAAAATTTCGAGACCAGCATCGGTAACTCCCGAGCCGGGTTCCACGGGCGCTTATAGAGCGAAATCCCTCGCGTATCGATTTTGTTCAGATCGATCAGGTTCTGCAGAATCGTCTGCAAGTTCTCGGTGTCGTCCAAGGCGGCCTGCAGGAGGGTCTGGTTGTCTTCCGAAAGGCTTTTCATGGCATTCTGCCGCAAGAGATGCAATGCCATCCGAACAACCGTCATCGGCGTCTGCAGTTCATGCCCGATCATGGAGACGAGCCCCGACCGCAATTCGTCGATCAGTCGAAGGTCGGTAACGTCCTCCAGAAGGAGGGTGAAACCAAAGAGGACACCGCCTTCATCGGTCAGACGCGTGATCCGCGGCAGAAGAAAGCGCTCCGTTCCCCCGACGTTAAATGTGAGTGCCCCGGACAAGCTCCTGGAATCCAGATCGGCCTCGCCCCGCGCAACCTCATCAACCGCTTCCAGGAGTGACGCCGGAAGCGAAGGTACCGTGAAATTCTCGCCGAGGGTTTGCAGAAAATTCTGCGCGATCGGATTCATGAAGACGATCGCACATTCTTCATCGACGACAAACAACGGATGCCCCACCAAAGCCATACTGGCGGAAAGCGTCTCATGAGCGCGCTCATGCTGCTTTTCCGTATACCCTTCCACATGGCTTAAAAACGCATGCATGGGCTGGGCGAAGGGCCCCAGGCCTTCTGTCTGGAAATTCGGAAGCGCCTCCTCACCGCCTTCATCCAGCCGGTGAACGGCCTGCGAAAAACGGTTCAACGGTTGAAGGACGCGGGAGACATACAGATAAAAAATCCAAAGAATCCACACGACCCCCACGAGCAGTAGCAACATGAGACTCCAGGTCCCCCTGACGATCTTCTGGTGGATGAAGCTCCCACCCTGCACAAGCTCTCGATGGTTTAGCCGCTGCAAAGCCTGAATCTGCTCCCTGGCTTCACTTAACGAGGTGTTCAGGTAAACAGCATCGTCCTCGATGGATTGTTCCTGAAATCCGTCTTCGTTCTCGATTTCGAAGAGCCTCTGGGCCTGTGCCTCAAGTTGTGTCAGCTTGGGTAACAAAGCTTCCAGGGGTGCCCCCAGTTCACCGAGCTCGCCTTGCAATCCGCCAAGCTGAGCCACCTGCTTGCTTATAAGGTCTCTGTTTTCCGCATAGAGGGCCTCGGCATCCGCTGAAGCCCCGGTCAACCCAAGAATAAAAGCCGTCTGGAGTCGTCCAAGCCCCCCTTGCACCGCCTCGAGATACAACCCGAGCCGGGTGTTCACCGTAACCGTCCGGGACGCCTCCTCTGCCGCAGCACGGTGGGCCCTCACCGAATAGAGCCCAAGCCCGATTAACAGACCTAAAAGGCAAAGGCTGACAATTAACGCACAACGATGCCAGGGATGCCAGGGATGATCGCAGGTCAAACCAAAGAGACGAAAGCCACGGTGAGTTCGGATGGACCGCAAAGGCATAAAAAAGGACGGCGTCTGAATCGGCAGAATCAGGGGGCCGATGCAGAGTAATTCATTTTTTGGTCTGCCGCGTAGCGCTTGCGCTTGCGATACAGAGTGGTTGGATCGATGCCGAGGATTGAAGCCGCCTCTTCCTGGGAAGATGTCACCTGAAGAATCCGCTCAATGTGTGCGCGTTCCAGATCTTCCAGAGACACCATCGTTCCCACCTGAAAACCTGTGGGATCGGTATCGCGCAAATACACCGGCAAGTTATCCACGGATATAATGTTTCCACGCGCCATGATCAGGGCATGTTCGATGGCGTTTCTCAGCTCGCGCAAGTTCCCCGGCCATGAATAACGCTTCATTGCCTGAAGTGATTCGTCACTGAATCCTTTCACATGGCGGCCCATCTGCCGGGAAAGAAATTCAAGCTGGTTCTGCGCAAGATGCGGCAAGTCGCCCGGCCGCTCCCTCAAAGCGGGCATCTCCAGGGGAATGACATTCAAACGATAGAATAGGTCTTCCCTAAACCGCCCTGAACGCACCTCCTCTTCGAGATTCTTATTCGTTGCCGCGATGACGCGGACGTTCGCCTTTCGCAACTGGGGATCCCCCACCCGCTCATACTCTCGCTCCTGAATCAGGCGCAGGAGTTTCGGTTGGATCTCCAAGGGCAGGTCCCCGATTTCATCCAGAAAAAGAGTGCCGCCGTCCGCATGCGCCACCTTCCCCCGCTTGTCCCGCACCGCTCCCGTAAATGAGCCGCGGGCGTGCCCGAAAAGATCGCTCTCAAAAAGCTCCTTGGACAAGGACGGACAGTTCACCGTAACATAGGGCCCGTCCTTCTCCAGGCTGTGATGGTGAATCGCCCGGGCCAGCTGGGTTTTGCCCGTTCCGCTTTCACCCAGAATCAAGAGCGTCGTAGGCGTCGGTGCCGCCCGCACTGCCAGATCGAAGACGGACTGCATCTTGGGCTCTTTCGAGGTATAGGTCAGCTCCGGGCTGCCTGATTCCAGCTCGGACTCCAGTTCCCTGACCCGTCCCTCCAGTTTTCGACGATGCTCCACTTTTGCCATGCACTGTTCGAGAAGCTCGGGCGTAAAAGGCTTCGGCAAGTAGTCCATGGCCCCGGCATGAATCGCCTGAACAGCCGAGGCAATGGATGAATACGCCGTAATCACCACAATGGATATGCTGCTGTCGATCTCCAGCATCCGCGGAATCAGATCCGCTCCATCACGCCCTTCCCCAAGGTGAAGGTCGAGCAAGACCACGTCGTATGCATGGCGTGCCACCTCCCGTAACGCGGAGCTGCCATCGTTGACGCCCTTGGACTTGTGGCCCAGGCTGGCAAGAGCAGCAGCGGTAACCTTTCTCACATTGGCACAATCATCTAGAATCAGTAATCGCATATAAGTCAGGGCTGAAAACGACTCAGACCGAGAGGGTTAATACAAAAAGAAGTATCTCATGCGGACCACGACAAAAGCGACCATTTTTTCTTCACTAATTGACTCACGAATAGAGGGAAATCCCTTAACAAACGGTTTTTTCAATAGCAAAAAACGCCCTTCACCATCGGAATCGGCACCTGCAAAACACCCGAACGGACAGGGCATCCCCCTTGCAATCATCCGTGGCTGGTATCGGTCAAAGGAATATCTTTTAACCGTAAGCCCTTGCCGTTCCTTGGGTTACACAGAGCTATCCAAACTGGCCCAAGATCAGCTTAATCTCGCTCATGATTTCGATGCACGACGACACGGCCTACATTATCTCGAACGAAAACGATCTCGATAGCCCCCAGAATGAGCGCCCTCCCCTCCCCCCACGGAGTGCAGGGAACCTCCTCCAGAAGGAGGAACAGAGTGCCAACACGCTGTCCCTCCGGGAACTGCTGGTGACCCAACTCAAGAAAATGCACCTTCTTGAATCCGATCACCGATCAACGCTCGCCTGGATTCTCCGGCGCCTGCCGGAAGGGCCTTGTTATGAGACGGTGGATGCCCTTCACGAAACTTCATGGGAATTTTCACGGGACACCGCCCAGGCCTGCAAGTGCCTCAAAGCGCCTGTTCAAACGCTGCACCCGGATGTGGCTCAGCTGGCCCAATTCCACGCGCCTCGACTTAGCCTGACCGCCAGCACGGCAGCCGAAAAATATCAGTACCTCAGAGCCGCCTTACAAATCGCCCAAACCCAGGTGATCGAATACGGAACCGCTCGCAACGCCGCGGAAGTGTTATCCGAAACCGAGCTGACACAGCTCTTGCAGTCTATGCTTCTGCGGGCGACGGCCATACGCCAACGGCTTGAACATCTTCTCGTCGTCGAATACGGACAAACGACATAGCCGGCTTCCGAGACACGACGCGAACCAAACCCAACCATCAACCTATACGAATCATGTTATCCTGGATTGTCACATTCCTCGTCATCGCACTCCTAGCCGGATTGCTCGGATTTTCCGGCATCGCCGGAGCCGCATCAGGCATCGCCAAGATCCTGTTCTTTATTTTTCTCGTTCTCCTGATCATAGCCGCGGTCTCACACCTGGTTCGCGGGCGTCCTCCAGTTTGAAAAAAACGCTCCTGCGTTTGCTTTATCGTCCTCGGACGACAAGCTGGTTAGGACGAACCCCAACTGGGTAGAACCACTATGAAAACTAAAAAAAAGAACATCCGACTCATCCAATTGCTTGCCTCCGTCCTCATGCTCGGCGGTGCCCTCTTTCTGGTGGGCTGTGAAACCACTGCCGGAGCAGGCCGCGACCTCGAAGCCGCGGGCGACGCCATTGAAGGTGCGGCTGAAGACGCCCAAGGGTATTGATCCGCCCCGAACGGATTCAACGAGTCCTCCACTCTTTAGCTCACGTGAAGTGAGCGACGCACAGCATCGGAACAGCCAAGGAGATCTTCTGCGGGAGGTCTCCTTTTTTTTGTATGGAATGGGTTTAACGAAGCGAACCCCACCCGATCCTGTGAACGAGTTTCCCGCATGACCGATTAAAAAACCCTCCACCGGGAACGGTGGAGGGTTTCATCTTTCCATCCTTGTTAGCGACTAAGCAGGACAGGGTCATGGGCCGTGCGCCGGACTCAGGGGCGCTTCATGAGAAGGCCTCCGCCTCCTGCAAGCAGCGCCAAGGCACCCAGCACGAAATACCATACACTCCGGTCAGAGGGGGTGCCGGTGAATGCTTCCGACACTTCTGACTGGACGGATTCAGTCGCTTGGAATCCCAAAATAATCAGAATAGCTCCAACGATAACGAGTCCGATAAATAAGCCTTTATACATAAGTTTCTTTCAGGTGATTTCTTAATGGAGCGAGGGTGCCCCCGCCGTCCTCCCACGCGCCGCCGATCGTGGATCGGTTTGGCACCCGGTTGGACAAAGAGAAAGCTATGCAATACCCGTGCCAGATGCCTTCGCCGGTGCGACGGAATCGAAAAGTCACTCGCACCCTCTATCGCGAACCGCACAGGAACGCGACCGGAAGGGCCTGCAACAAGGTCGAAAATCATCTATGTGAGCGAAATTGGAGCTCACGAACCCGCCCAAGGTACTTCAATTTGCCTGATACCCCCGTCTTCACACAGCAATTTGCCGTCCTCTGATGAC
>CAYOIB010000016.1:19361-37300 GCA_964403935.1 uncultured Puniceicoccaceae bacterium
ATGACTTCCTGCCCGCCCGCCTTGCGGCAGTGCCTGAAGATACCGGGCACAATGGAGTTCAAGCGTTAGAGCGGCTCCCCTTTCGATGAAGAATGGCTTCGACAGGAATATCTTCTGCAAAAGGCAGCGTCGACCGTCTCTGGCACGGGGTCTGCAATACCGCGAGCGTGACAGAAATATCCTTGAATACCCTTGATACCTCATCCCCTCAGCCAAAACGCGTTCTTGTTGCCGAAGATCATGATAACCTCCGTGGTCACCTTTCTCGCCTGATCGACGGGCAGGATGGCTTCATTTGTGTGGGAAGCGCCGCCAATGGATCGGAAGCCCTCCGACTGATCGAGGAGACGGCCCCTGATGTCGTCTTGCTCGACTTGGCTATGCCCGAGATGGATGGCCTTCGCCTCATTAAACGGCTGAAGGATTGGCGCCCGGGAATCCGCTGTCTTGTTTTGTCAGCCCACCGGGACAGCGCCTATGTCGATCGCGCCATTATCTCCGGTGCCGACGGTTACGTCTTCAAGTCAAACCCACATGAAGTGACAGCGGCCCTCCAAGCGGTGACGGAAGGCAGGGTCTTCTACTCCGAAGGGATACAAGTGGACCTATAAAAGGCACAAGCCGATCCCGAGCGACGCATAGGCTTGGACGGAAGAGGAAAACCTGCCTTACTGGCCGTCCCCACCATGCCAAAATTCATTCCATGCCTCGCCCTCAGCCTTCTCACAATACAGGCAGCATACGGTTCTCCCCTCGTGGGAAACTCCCCCTTCGTCCCGTCCGATTTCGTTCCACCAGCAGAGCCCGCACCGCTTCTGCGCACAGGGCCCACACCGACAAGGACGCTTGAATTTCGGGGCGTTTACGAACTCGAAGGAAAGCTGCATTTCCATCTCTTCGACTCCCGCGAAAACAAAGGGGAATGGGTTGGCCTCAATGATCCGCTCTCCCGCTACAGGGTTGCTTCCTTTTCCCTCGACGAAAACGCGCTCACCCTCGAACTCGATGGGCAGCCTCTCGAACTCAAACTCAGCTCAACCCGGACCGCGCCGTCCCCTCCAGCCCCTGCAGTTGCTTCACAGGCCCCGCCAGACGTGACACTGCCCCCCGAAAGGGCCACCTCATCACGCCGCCGCGCCATCACCCCGCCACCCCGGCAGGCATCTGAAGGACCGATGTCCGAAGCACCTCCGGAGGTTCGTAGAGCCCCGAGGCGGGTGCGGGTGCCAACCCGATAGAGCAGTTGCAACAAGCTTGAGCGCTCCGAAAGTCGCGGAGGACCCGACGGGCCGATATAGCCAAAAGCTCGGAAGGCCGTGGCCTTATTCCACCGCCAAGCTGACGGGAGCTGTCAGCCGAGCCGGGGCATTCGGCGGAGAAGACTGGCCATTGGACTGGGTACTCCAATCATGCACGCCCTTGTCGTATTTGAAATTATAGCCGTGCATGGGGTGCTGGGCACCGTCCCATTGAAAGAGCCCGTAGGGGCCGATATAGCCCTCATAATAATGCATGTAGAACTGGTGTTCGAGGTAGTAGACGCTCTGGACGTCAACATTCGGGTAAAGTGCCTGGCTTGTCTTGTTCCACCCATCCGCGTAGTACCAACACTGCGTGACAAAGTTGCCGATTGTATAAACGTCATATTCTATGATATAATCATAATCCATCCAGAACATGAGGTTGGAGGTGTTCCCCGACCAGTGCATCCACACCTGATGCTGATCGGACCAGGCCCAGTTGCCGGCATCAAAACTGACCCAGCCCATAAAGGTCCACTGCCAGCCTTGGTTGTTACTGCCCCACTGGGCACTGAGGGAGGGAGGCAGGGCGAAGAGGAAGAATGCTGCAGCGAGTGATAACGTTCTCATTGGTAGATTTTATTCGAGGCCTATTGGGGGAAGAGATTACCTCCGTTTATCGGCGGCAATCTCTTCTTCTAGGGTGGCTTTCGAGTCTGCTTTGTCAAGAGGACCGGACGAGAAGCTTACGTGTTATAGTACTTGCCGGAATCCCGCAGCCCCGCGTAGGCTCAGCCAATGTTGTCTGTCAGCAGGATAAGCAAAGCCAGCTGCTTGAAGTTCCTCAGTAAGAAGCCCCTTCGACGATTTCGGATCCTTTTTGGATTCGGTTTGCTTGGCTTGGGATCGGGTTCGCTGGGAGCTGAGCATTCCGATTTCACCAACCTGCGCCACCTGGCATTGGAGGATCTGGTAGACCTGAGAATCACGACTGTCTCGCACCGCCCGGAGCGCCTGATGGAGGTTCCCGCCGCCATCACTCTGATTGATGCCGAAACGCTGCGACGCACAGGGGCCACAACGCTGGCCGATGCCCTCCGATTGGTTCCCGGAATGCATGTGGCACGCGTCGACAACAACACCTGGGCGGTGAGTGCGCGGGGCTTCAACGCCCCGGTCGCCAACAAAATGGAAGTCCTCATCGACGGTCGAAGCATCTACTCGCCCCTCTTTTCCGGCGTCTACTGGGATGTCCAGAACCCCATGATGGAGGACGTCGACCGCATCGAAGTCATTCGAGGATCGGCCGGCACCCTTTGGGGGCCAAACGCCATGAACGGGGCCGTCCACCTTTTCTCAAAACATGCGGGCGAGACCCAGGGAATGCTCGTCTCCGGCGGCGGCGGGATCGGTGAGACCGCTTTCGCAAGTGTCCGCCAAGGAGGAAAGATCGGCAACCACACCTGGTACCGAATTTATGGACGCAGTTCCGCGCGTGACGACATCGATCTCCGCCTGCATGATGTTGAAAGCACCGCCGAGCGCAGCCTTTTCAGCCAATCCGGTTTCCGCCTCGATTCCGAGCCCTCGCCCGACGATCATTGGACCCTGCAGGGGGATCTCTACGAAGGACGCTTCGACCAACGCGGTGCGCTGGACCGCATCACCGCACGCGGGGCCAATATCGGCGGTCGCTGGACGCGCACCATCAGCGATCGTTCCGAGATCATGTTTCATGCGTACTATGATCGGACCGAACGGGCCATCCCAGGCTCTTTTGACGAAACCCGAAACTCCGGCCAGATCGACCTCCGCCATCGCTTCCCCCTGGGAGAACGCCAGGAAGTCATCTGGGGCGCAGACTACCGCGTCTCAAAAGACAAGATCGCAAGAGAAGGTGCCGTTTTATTTTCGCCGGATTCCAGAACCGTTCAAAGCGCAAGCCTCTTCGTCGAAGATCGAATCATAATCGTCCCTCGCCGGGTCATTCTTACATTTGGCACACGCATTGGCCATGATGCTTACACCGGCTTCGAGCATCAACCAAATGCCCGGCTGGCGTGGACGCCCAACAGAGGCCAAACTTTTTGGCTATCTGCCGGCCGAACGGTAAGAACACCTTCTCGGGTCGACACTGATTTGGTTGCCATTGAAGTCGTAGGAATCGTAGGAGACTCCGACTTTCAGGCGGAAGTTCTTTGGGGTTATGAAGCGGGCTACCGAGTTCAATTTTCCCGAAACCTGAGTTTGGATGCTGCCCTCTACTTCAACGACTATGATCGTTTACGCAGCCATGAAAGACCACTATCCGGTGAGGGTCGTATTTACGGCAACCTCCTCCAGGGTGAAACCTGGGGCGGGGAGCTGTCTGTCTCCTTTCGTGCGACCGAATGGTGGCGGCTTCAAGCGGGCTATGCCAACCTCCAGAAAGACTTGAAGCTAAGGCCAGAAAGCACCGATCAATCAGTGGGACAGGCCGAAGGCAACGACCCGAAGCACACCGCCTTTCTGCATTCCTCGATCGACCTCGGGCGGAGCTGGACGCTCGACGCCGTGCTCCGCTATGTCTCGAAACTTCCCTCACCAAGAGTCCCCAGCTACACCGAGCTCGACCTTCGGTTGGGTTGGCGTGTCACCCCCGAGATGGAGTTTTCGATCGTCGGACAGAACCTCCTTCACTCCGAGCATCGGGAGTTTGGCGTCACCCACACCGTTCCACGCACCCTCTTTGCCAAGATAAAATGGGAGTTTTGAAAGGCAAATTCTGGAAATTCCGGGCTACGGGAATACTGATCGTATTTCTGGGCCTTGCCAGTCCCTTTCTTCAAGCTCAACGTTCGGAAGAGTATGCCATCAAGGCGGCCTTCATTTTTAACATCATCCAGTTCGTCACCTGGTCCGATACGGCCTTTGAGGAAGGGGACCCGTTTGTCATCTCCGTCCTCGGCCAGAATCCATTCTCCGATGTTCTCGAGTCCATTGTGAAGGGCCAGACAATCAACGACCGTCAAATCCTCATCAAATACCCCCGGGACCTTGACGAAGTGATCGCGGAGAAAACCCACCTCCTCTTCATTCCGAAAGGCATCGATCCCGCACCGGCTCTGAACGCCCGGCTGAAAAACCTCCTCCTCGTGGGCGACATCCCGGGATTTGCCGCCCGTGGTGGAATGATCGGCCTCGTCCGTGATCGCAACCGCGTGCGGCTCGAAGTAAACCGCGTGGAACTTCAGCGCGTGGGCCTGAAAGCAAGCTCACGCCTTCTTGGAGTGGCCACGCTTGTGGAAACCGAACTGGATCCTCCCTGATTCTCACCTTATTCAGCAGCCCGCAGTGATAGCATGAAGCCATTCAAGGACCTGCCAATTCGCGCAAAGCTGATGCGCCATTTCCTGCTTCTCACAGGAACCGTTCTCCTGCTGACCGCAGGCTCCTTCATTGTCATTGATGTTTTCTTTTTCCGACAAGCGACCCTGCGATCGGTTGAATCGCTCACGGAAGCCATTGCCTACAACAGCGCCGGCTCCCTCGCCTTCGATTCAACGGAAGACGCCAAGGGGATCCTCGAAGCGCTCCGTTCCGACCCCAATGTTTTGGCCGCCGTCCTCCGGGATGCCGAGGGCGCCTATTTTGTTGGCTGGCAACCTGAGGATGAGAGAGAGCTCCAGGCCCTTGAATTCTTGCAGCAGCCGCGGGACTACGCCTTCAAGCCAAATGTGCTGATCGTCGCGCGTCCGGTGGCGCGCGGCGACGCGATCTGGGGCACCCTCACGCTCTACTATGACCTCAGCGTTCTCCTGAACCGACTCCTCGTATCTTTTGGAATCGCGATCGGCGTCCTGGCAGCCGCTCTCAGTGCCGCCTGGTTCCTGGCCAATATCCTGCAGAGGCGGGTCTCCCTCCCCATCGTGGCCATGGCCGGAACCGCGCGGCAGATTGCTGACAAGGGGGATTACACCCTGCGCGCCCCCGTGCTCAGCCAGGATGAGATCGGAGAATTGGCACAGTCATTCAACGAGATGCTTGTGCGCCTGGGTGAGAAGGAAGAAGCCCTCCGCGACAGCGACGAACGCCTCCGGGTGGCGGTGGAGTCCGCCGAGATGGGCGTATGGGACTGGAACATACCCACATCCCGCTTACGATGGCATGGCCCCCTATTCCAGGAACTCGGCCTGACAGAGAAAGAGGTGCACACCTGCAACCCCGGCTTCCTCAGTCAAGTCCGGCCCGACGACCAGAAACAATTGGATGCAGACGTCCAGGAAGCCATCAAACGGGGCGGACGCTTTGAATTCGAATTCAAACTGACGTCATCCAGACAGCAGCACCTCAGCGTTCGCTCAAAAGGCAAGGTCTACCTCAACGAGGCGCGCGAAGCCGTGCGCATGACCGGCGTCCTCATCGACGTCACCGAGCTTGCTCATGCACAACGCGATCTCCAGGCCCTCAACGAATCGCTTGAGCGCCGGGTTGAAGAGCGCACGGCCGAACTAACCACCCAAACCGCCCGCCTTCGACATCTGGCCACCGAACTCGTTTCCGCAGAGCAGCGTGAACGCAAACACCTGGCTTCGCTCCTTCATGACGATCTTCAGCAGCTCCTCATCGCCGCTAGTATGAACCTCGGCATAGCAAAAAGGCGGCTGCCCGAGAACGAGGACTCCCAGCCCATTGAGAATTCAATCCGGTGGATCGATGAAGCCACCCGAGCCGCCCGTGAACTCACCTCACAACTGCGACCCCCTGCCCTCTACGAAGAAGGCTTCGTCGCCGCCCTCCACTGGCTCGCCTCCCGCACCCTCGAACGGCACCACATCGAGGTCAAAATTGAGGGTGTCGAGCCAACGGCATCGATCAGTGATGCCTTCAACGCCCTCCTCTTCGACTGCGTCCGTGAGCTGATTCTCAATGCCGTCAAGCATGCAGGGGTCGATGAAGTCTCGGTCCTCGTGCAGGATGAAAAGGGACTTCTCCGTGTGACTGTTGAAGACAAGGGCAAAGGCTTTGATCTCGAGGCCACCCGTCAGGGACACACCCATAGCGGCTTCGGGCTCTTCAGCATTCGCGAGCGGCTGCTCGCTCTGGGAGGAGACGTCTCAATTGATTCCGCTCCAGAAGAGGGCACCCGCGTCCAGCTTGAAGTCCCCCTGACGACGACCACAGCCCACCAGGCCAAGAGCACTCGAATAGCCGCTCAAGCACCTCTTGCTTTAGCTCCCAAGCACAGTCTGGGAACAGCCATACGCGTCCTTCTCGTCGATGACCACGCCGTCGTTCGTCAGGGGCTTGCCGCCATGATTGAGGAAGACGATCGAATGCTCGTTGTCGGAGAAGCATCGGACGGGGTCGAAGCCATTGATGCCGTGGAACGCCTCCAACCTGATGTCACCCTCATCGACGTAAACATGCCCAGGATGAATGGAATTGTGGCAACACGGGAGATTTGCCGCCGCTGGCCCCGGTCCATCATCATCGGCCTCTCCGTCCAGGATGATCAGACGACCGCTAGCCTTATGTGCACCGCCGGAGCCAAAGCCTTTCTCTCAAAGAGCGAAAGTGCCGACCGGATGATCGCCACCATCATCTCTCTCAAAGCCCCTCCCGCCCTCGTTTGAGAGCACTATAAAGCGAGTGCTTTTAGCTAATATAGCCTTTCGACAGGCTCAGGGCATTCGACGCGCATCAATCCTTTGGGTAATTCCATTTCTCAAATCCAATCCTGGCCTGCCATGAGCAAGTGGAGGCTTTGCGGAACGCGTCGAATGGCGGAGAGGGAGGGATTCGAACCCTCGGAACCCTTTTGAGGTTCACACGATTTCCAATCGTGCACATTCGGCCACTCTGTCACCTCTCCAAGACCGAAAGGGGAGTTATCCGGGGGGCTGGGGCTGGGGTCAAGCTTTTGAGAAGTGGGATCAGCTGAATTGCACCCCTCCACGACGGAAGCTCGCTCCCGCCGTCACGCCACCTTGGATCGTGGCCCCACCATTTCCTGATTCTGACGGGTATTCTGCTGAAGCTCTTGCCTCGGACGGATCAAGGCGACGGCCATCCCAACCGCAAACTTCGTCACAATCTCGCCAAAAACAATCGAGGTCCATTCGACAAAGGCAAAGACACCCGCGAATGCGATGAGGTTGAAAACAATCGAATCCACCGGGATGGCGACACCATTTGAACGCGCCACCCGAACCATCCAGCTGCGGTCCCGGAACTTGTGATAGACTTCTGTATTCACCGTTTCGGCCAGAACAATAGCCAGAAACGAGGCACCGAGGACTCTCCAGCCACTCAGTTGAAGATAAGCGAGCGCCTCGGCCAGCCATTCCCAGCCTCGGGCATCGAGCCAGCCGTGCACAGGAGCTCCCCAATACAGCTGCAGGCTAATCATCATCAGGAAGTTAACCACCGCCGTTCCCAGGATCACGGTATAGACAAATCGCCGCCCCCGCGGGTGCATGCGGTCGCGCTGGGTGAACGTGACCCCAAAGATCAGTGTCCCCACCGCCACCTGCCCAAAAACAGGAAACGGAATGAACAGCGTAGCCGTGAGGTTGGCGAACAACACAGCCACAATAAAGATGCCGGCGGCGATCATTTCAGCAGGCTCACGCATCCTGCGTCAGCTTTCGAGCCAATTCTCGCCCGTTCGTTTACGGGTGCGGCGGGTACTCGAAGGCGCTTGGGCTGCGAAGCCCGCCCCTCCAAAGCGTGTAACGCTGTGATCTGTGGTGGATGGGCGGCAACCAACCCCAACACCCTCAGTCTTGATCCACACGGAGGCGCCCGAAGAAGCTCACTCCCGGAGTGAGGGGGATGTTGAGGCGGATCATATCGAAGCCTGGCACTCCGTCAACCGGGGTGCGGGTCAGGTTCTCTTCGGGAACAACGGACCAGCTCTGAAGATCGGAAGAGAGCTCGACCCTGGTGGACAACGAAGCCTCGGCCCGCACCGGACCGATTTCGAAACCTCCACCGGCTTCACTTGCATGGATCATCACTGGCAGGCCACCCGCATCCGGCTCCAAGGGGTGGAGACCAAAAACATATTCGAGGATATTGACCAAGCCATCACCATCCGGATCGGCCGTGGCAAGCTGGTCTTCGGGAGCGGCCCAGTCCCAGCCGGAATCCAGCCAGAGTTCGAATCCGGAAGGTGGTGCGGCTTCAAGGGTAACATTTGCAACCGCGCTCCAGTTGGTGCCATTTTCGTTCGCAACCCGAACGCGGTAGGAGCCCGTGCTTTCCGCTGAAAGAGCCGAGATGGCGTGAGAGGCTTGTTCTGCTCCGGGGATCAAGCTTTCGCCATGATACCACTGATAGGTCACCGGCTCGCGACTGAAGGCTTCGACCCAAAGAACAACGTCATCACCCACGGCAGCGGCCACAGGCTGAGGGTGCGCATCAATGATCGGAGGATATCCCTGAACCGGGGTGACCGTACCATAGCTTGTCCCGATGCGGATTTCATCGAGCGTGCCGGATCCAATACTGCTTCCCGGATAGTAGTGCAGGCTTCGAAGGCTGAGGCTAGCCGCTGTTTCCGCTTGAACGGTCGGGACAGCCGGCGGTTCCCCTCCGAGGGTGGTCGGATTGATGTAAAGCGAGACGGTGCTCGTTGTGCCGAATTCCATCTTTACGACCATGAGATAGGTTTCTGTCGTGACAGCCGGGACGCCGGTGTTGATCGAAGGGAGGCCGTTGACCATCAACATCCAGTGGCCATCCGATTGTTGGACGCCCACCTGATAATCGCCTGGATTCCAATCGGTTGACGAACCTGTCAAGGCGACCCGGGCCGACGCACCGCCCGAATCCATCCGCACCAGCCAGCTGGCCCACAAGGTTTCGCCGAGCTTCCCGATTCCTGTTCCTGAGGCGAAAGCTCCGAACGCACCCGCTACATCAAGTCTGCGCCCGAGATTCAGGTGTTCGCCTCCACCTCCGGCACGAAGGCCGCTTCGGCGCAACTCGCCGAATGTTCGATGGTCTCCATAGGAGGGCAGCAACGTATCAGAAACCTCGTAGGCGGTAAGGCGGGAGGATTGCACATGCCAAGGCGTCAGAAAGCCAAGGGGAACGCCATAACCTTCGAGAGGGCCTGGCGGACCCGTGAAGGGTTCATAGGCGATCAAGCTCTCGCCGATCGAGCCCGAGACTTCCGGGATGAGCAGGAGGTTTCCAAAGGTGGCTGGCGCGGGCTCGTTGATATCCGAACCATTCCAGCTGATGGAACCATCGATCCCTTCCCCATCCGATCCGTCATGGTTGAAGAGGTCGAAGCCAATGCCCATCCCCGGATAAGGGGTTCGCTGGAGGTTTTCCCAAGGGATGCTGAGCTCGACCACGTAACCTTCGTCCGTCTCGGTCACGGCGCTTCGAATTCCATCGGCTCGCCCAAACAGTTCCAGCATTCGGCCGGCACGATCCAGTTGGATCCGTCTGTCGTCTTCATTAAACATCGTCTGCCGGTCGTGCAATGCATCGAGCATGATTTCGAGTCCGTCGTTCTCGAGGATGTTCTCCGCACCCGTGCGGGGCGTGGAGTCCTTCACAACAAAGCCAAGGTATAGATGGTCGATGTCCCATGCTGCCGTGAAGTCCACGGTGTTCGGCGTGGTCCCCCACGCCGGGTGTGACGCCGTCTGCCCGCTCCCCCAGATATCCTCATCAAGAATGCCGTCGATGGCGGGGCGGGTTAACACCCGCGGAACCAGCACCGTGTTGGCTTCGGGAGAGCCGATCGTGAGGGAGAACAATTTGGTGTCACTGTCAGCCGGGAAATCATCGTCATCCACCCGTACTGTGAAGGTAAAGGTACCCGTGTTACCTGGAGTTCCACTGATGAGACCGGATTTGCTCAACGTCAGGCCAAGGGGAAGCGCACCGCTGACACGCGTCCAGACCAAGGGCGCATCCCCTAAATCAGCGTGGAGCGGTTTCTGGTAGGGAGTTCCCCGGAATCCGGCGGGCAAGGTCGCCTCTGTTGTAATAACAGGAATCGTGTTGACTGTGACCTTCAGCACGAAATCAGCCGAAGCCGTTTCACCAAGGCTGTCTGTCGCCCTGATTGCGACAGCGTAATCACCTTCTGCCTGAGGCGTTCCTGTCAGGAAGCCATCGCTTCCGAGGATTATTCCCGGCGGAAGGGAACCTGAGGTGAGCTCCCAGGTATAAGGCTGTTCCCCAAAGAGAGCCCGCAATATGGTTTCATAAGGCCGGCCCACCGAACCCCGGTTCAGCCGTGAAGTGGTAATCGTGAAGCCTTCGTCCGATACCACCCCCGTCAGCGGTGTGCGCGTCACGACTTCCCAGACGACGTCCTGCAGGGTCTCTGCCAATTCGTTGGAAACATCAAAGCCAACAAGCGGCAACCCTCGCGGATCGGAGCGGTAGATGACGGCGTATGCCGTGAGCGCAGTTGTATAACGCCCGGCGTCGGTTAAATGCGAGTTGTCCGTATAAAAGTCGTGCACCTGTGTATACCCCGGGATCAAGCCTTCAGCCATCCGCTGATCCAGTTCGTAGAAGACATGGCCGACCGGGAGCATCCGAATCGAAGTTTCCGGGTACAGGCTCCGCATTTCCTCCGTCAGGTCATTGAAAAAGTCCGCGGTCTGGGAGGATGCCGCGCTCCCATTCGATTCCTGGATCCAATGGCTGGAGTACTCGCCCCTGTCCTTCCTCGGCCAGCGCGCAAAAACGAAGAACTCAGTGTTCTCCGCGTTATAAGGACGGGTCCGCGTGAGGTCGATGAAGTTCCTCATCGCCACAACATCCTGGGCGAGAGAACGATCTCCTGTCTGCAAGGTAACGGCGTCCCAATCGTAATTGGGCAAGGCATTCGGGTAATACCCAAACGGGTCCGTCCGAAAACCGGAATCCGGATGATCCCATATATATTCGAGTGGAGCGCCCAGGATAACATGCCTGCCCCAGATGTGATCGAAGCCTTGGCTCTGAGCCAGTTGCTGAAACTGACCATAGTTGACAGAGTCCGTGATACTGCTCCCGATCATGAAGATGTTAGCACCTTGCACCCCCGGCGCAGCCATGCCTACACCCAGCACAAGGAAAAGGACGCGCGCCACAAAGGGCTTCAAGGCAAAGGATGGAAGAGAGCGTTGCCCGTGAAACAAATGGGAGGAAGGCGTATAAGGCATGATCGATCGGGTAAAATTGAACTATAGGCTCCAGCCAAGAGATTTTCTGTTGTTGCCAAATAATCCAACCCCGGTGTTGGTAAAACCGTATATCTCCATGAATCGAGTTTCCATGAAAGAGGTCGCCCAAGCTGCAGGCGTGTCTTTGGGTGCGGTTTCTCAGGCCCTGAATGATACGGGTCGACTCAAACCCGAGACGCGGGAGCGGATCCGCCGAATAGCCCGTGAAATGGGTTACCGCCCGAACCCTCTGGTAGCTGCTTTGGCTTCAAAGCGCTTCCGTCAGGAGCGTTCCGGTGCAACCCTGCCCATCGCCTATCTCTATCGGCATGGCACCGATCCCTTCACTCGCCGCAAGGACTTTCCGACAATACACCTCAGCGAGTCAGAAGCTGCTGACATGGGTTATTCCCTGCACCCGCATGAGCTTCCGGAAGACGACCGAATGGCCGCACACCTGGGAAAGACTCTCTTGGCCCGAGGCTATGCCGGCGTCATTCTCGCACAATGCTACGGCCTCAATGTCCTTCCCCGGTTTCCCTGGAGCCAGTTTCCGGTGGTGGCCAAGGGAAACCAGAATCTCAATGCCCCCTTCTACCGCGTCTCCAAGGATTGGTTCCGTGATGTGTGTTCAGCTTGGGATACCTGTGCGCAACGTGGCTACAAGCGCATTGGCGCAGCCTTCTTCAGTGCTGCTCCAATTCATCCGGATGACCGGTCACGCTTGGCTGCAACCTTGTATTCCCAGCAACATTACGCAAAGGAACTTCCAGCCGTTCCCTATTTTTACGGGGCTCGGGAGGATCTGAACGGCTTCCATCAATGGGTGAGCCAGAACAAACCCGATGTCGTTCTTCTCTTTCCATTCATAGCGGCACAGTTCGAGCAGGAGGGGCACCGGATCCCCGAAGATTTCGCCCTTGTGCACTTCACGGCTCGCGATACCACACCCTACGACCGACGTTTTACCGGCTTCACCACGACAGAAGTTCGTGAAACACGACTGGCCCTCGAGCGCCTGGATTGGCAAATCCGACACCGAATCCTGGGCCCTGTCCAGTTCCCCGTAGAAACGTCTGTGTCGAGCTTGTGGCAAGAAGGGGAAACGCTCCCTGTGCTGGGTCCAGCCAAAGCCTCCCTCCAGGCGATGCCGTTAATCCAGCCTGCGCCAACCCTCCATCCACTTGAGCATCCCGCTCAAGTCCTTGACTCATAGGAGGGTTCGCGGATCCTAAAGAACATGCCCGTTTGGCATTCTTCTCCTGATTGTGAAAGCCTCCCGCGTCCTTCGTAAAACCGTCCGCGAGATCCGGCAATTCAACGAGTTGGAACTCTTTCCGGCGCGCCGATTCGTCCGTGGCTATTCCAGAAAGACCCTGACGTCCGATCTCAGGGCGGGCATAAATGTGGCGCTCTTCGCTTTTCCTCAGGGGATGGCCTATGCGCTCATCGCAGGTCTCCCTGTTCAATATGGCATTCTCAGTTTTGTTGCGGCCTCGTTTTTGGGCTCTCTGATTGCCAGCTCGCGCTACAATTCCTTTGGCCCCTCGAATGCGACCGCGGTCCTCATTCTCGGAGCCTTCCTCAGCCTTCATCTGAGCGGCGCCGCCCTCCTTCTGGCCGTCCCGTTGCTCGTCCTGATGGCAGGGATGTTTCTCGTTCTCGGGGCTTATCTCAAAGTAGCGCGCCTGATTCAGTATGTTTCCCGCACCGTTATTACAGGTTATATCACTGCGGCGGCCCTGCTCATCATCGTCAATCAGCTTCGCACCGCCCTGGGCTTCTCCATCCCGCCGTCCGCCTCCTTTTTTGAAGTCGCCCAACGCACCCTCTCCGCCATCGACCAGACTCACTGGCCGGCGCTGGTCATCAGCCTTATCACGGCGCTCATCTATTTCCTCCTGCAAAAGTTCTTCTCCCGGTTGCCCAACATTGCCCTGACCCTCCTCATCATGAGCGGGATCGCCTACCTGATGGGAAGATTCAACTTCCGGGTGGAAACGCTGGAAGCCTTCAGCATCTCGGAGTTTCGATTTGCCCCGATCGTGGTGAATTTCGAAATCGTGCAGACACTGGCCAGCGCCGCCCTTGCCCTCGCTTTGCTCATTACGCTGGAGGCCTGCTCAATTGGGAAATCGCTCGCCGCCCGGGTCGGCGACCGGTTCCGGCCAAACCAGGAGATGTTCGCCTTGGGTATCGCCAATATCGGGAGCGCGCTGCTTGGGGGTATGGCGGCAACAGCCTCCCCCACCCGGTCGATGTTGAACTTCCGCAGCGGCGGCTTGACGCCCTTTGGTAATGTCTTCGCCGCCATCATTGTCGCCATCCTGTTTGCCGCTTTTAGTGGGCTCATCAATCTGATCCCGAGGCCTGCGATTGCCGTCCTCGTCATTGCAATCGGCATATCCCTCATTTCCAAGCATCAGATTCAGATTGTAACCAAGGCGACCCGCTCGGATCTCATTGTCTTCCTGACCACCCTGGCCGCCGCCCTTCTTCTGGCGCTGGACACGGCCATCTACCTCGGCGTCGCCGTCTCGATAATTCTCTTTCTGCGCAAAGTCTCTGAGCCTGAAATGGTGGAATACGGCTTCAATCCTGCCGGCGAGCTGACAGCCATTCAGAAAAGCCAGAAGCGAGCGCGACCGGAGATTTCAATCCTGCACGTGGAGGGCGACCTCTTCTTTGGTGCCGCCGAATTGTTCTACGAGCAAATGCGCCGCGTCTGTGAGGACCCAAATCTCAAGGTGGTCATTTTGAAAATGCGGCACGCCCACCACCTCGACGCCACCAGTGCCATGGCTCTTGAGGAGCTCTGCATCCTGATGCGAGAGCAAGACCGCATCCTCCTCATCAGCGAAGCGAGGCGCGAGGCTATCCAGATCTTTCTCCGGAGCGGTCTCGCCAACGTCATCGGCCGCGACAATATCTTCACCGATGTTCCTTCGAACCCCACCTTGTCCACCTCCAAAGCCCTCCGGAAAGCAATGAAATTGCTCGATGGCCAAGACGCGGAATTGAAAATCTTCGTGGGTTCCTCGACGAAGAAGAAAGCGACGTCCTCCCCGGAACATTCGAATCCTGACGCCGACTCATGAATCTTTCTCCCGCTACACTGATCCTGCTGACGGGCAGCGTCCTCGCCCTTCTGATAGGGCCCATCGCCATCGTTCTTTTTATGTCCTCACCACTTGCCTTGGCCGCAGGCACGATCGGCACCGGATTGGGAGCGCTTGGACTCTGGGTTGGCATGGGTCGAATAAAACCCTAGCCCCGCCTTCCAACGACGGCAGGATGCGCCGCCGGTGCTACGGTCCCTCGACAAAACGTCCATCGAGCATCGACAGCGTCTGGTCACAATTCGCGGCGAGGTCGCGGTTGTGCGTTACAATCAGAACGGTCTGCCCCTTCTCCCGGGCAAGCTCACGCAACAAGGAAAACAGTGCCTCCGAGTTACTCATATCGAGATTACCTGTAGGCTCATCCGCCAGGATCAAGCGCGGGTTATTGGCCAGAGCCCGTGCCACGGCCACCCGCTGCTGCTCCCCGCCCGAGAGTTGATTCCCCCGTCGATCCGCTTTTCCGCGAAGACCCACATTTTCGAGCAGATCGATCGCGGCCTGCCGGCATTCATCTTCCGTGCGCTGACCGAGCTTGAGCATGGGCAACATCACGTTCTCCGCAGCGGTGAATTCAGAAAGAAGAAAATGAAATTGAAAAACGAATCCTATCTCCGACCCGCGCAAACGTGTCCGGGTCTCCTCATCCGCATTGTCCACCCGCCGATCACCGAAGTAAATTTCGCCGCCGTCCGGCAGGTCCAGCAAGCCCAGCAAGTAGAGCAACGTACTCTTGCCACAACCAGACGGTCCCACAACCGAGATCGTCCTGGAAGACGGCAGTTCTATATCGAGGCCCCTGAGAACGTGAACCCTGGATTCGCCCTCGCCGAGCCAACGCTCAAGGCCGCATACACGCACTGCGGGTTGTGGAGAAGTAACACTCATGAATCAGCCACTGGTTCCACGCACCACCGCACCGGGTTCCACCAGCGAGGCGCGCCGCGCCGGGATCAGCGCAGCCGTGATCACCACAACGAAGGCAATGGCCGCGGCCAGCAGGTAGTGATTGATCGACCAGTGCATGATAAAGTGATCGGTTGAAAAAATCCCTCGAATCCGGATCGGGATGCTCTCAATGAGCCGTGTCAAGGCCGCAGCACTGATCCATCCCAGGAGCGTCCCAACCCCGTAAACGACAAATCCCTGAAGTAGAAAGATCCAGAGAATATCGCCCCTGGAGTACCCAAATGATCGGAGAATAGCGATTTCCCGCCTCCGCTCCATCACGATGATTGCCAAGGTGTTAAACATTCCCAGGCCGGCAATCACCAGGATCGTCGTCATGCTGATGGCCGAGGAAAGCTTCAGGGCACGAAACACCTCCAGCCACGAACGTTCGCGTGACTGCCAACTCGCCACATGGTACCCCAGCACCCGGCTCATGTGTCCCGCAATTTCCGGAGCGCGGTCTGGATCAATCAGGTTCACCTGAATATACGAAATCGAATCAAACTCATTCAGCACCCGCCTCGCCTCCCGCATGTGGGTATAGAAATGAGCCCGGTCGACCAGTTCGATGCCCGACTCGAAAATGGCCGTCACCCGGAAGCGGCGCTGTTCCTGAACGCCCTGAAGCAACACCGGATCGCCCACCCGCAAACCAAGGCGTTGAGCCAATGCCGAACCGACGACGATGCCATCTGTCCGCGAGGCGAAATCTTCCAGACTCCCGCTTATAATCTGGTTCCCCAGATCAGAAACGGCCACGTAGGAGTTGACATCGATTCCATGGAGGCGGCCTTCCTCCGAGCGAAAACCACTTGTTACGCGCACCGCCCCGCGCAGCACCGGTGCGGCATCCAGAACCGATTCGAAGGCAAGGATGCTCTCGAGAACCTGCCCCGGATTCTGGATTCCTTCAACGTAGGCCTGCCCCTCCCGAAGAGCCACTTCAAAAGTCCCTGCCCGGCCTTCGTCACGAGCCTCGGCCACCATGCTCGTGACTGTTTCCTGAAAACGATCCTGCACTCTCAGCGCGCCATTCGTACCCAGAATCGTGCGAATAAAAAACCCTTCAAATCCTGAAGTCTGGGCGAGCATAACGATAAGCAGAGCGACCCCGAAGACGATCCCTGCCAGGCTCATCAACATCGCGCGACGCTTCGACATCAATAGCCGAAAGGCGATGCGAAAATTCAATCTCAGCGCACCTCGATTCATCCTTCAACACCCATGCCTCTTACCGGGCAGCCCGCAGCCGAACCTTTGCTCCCTCCCGCAAAAGGCCGTGGTTTTCAACAACGACGGTGTCACCCGCCTCGACGCCTTCAAGGACCTCCGCGCGATCCAAGCCCAGGTAACCGGGAACGACCCGCCGAATCTGAACGCGGCCGTTCTCGATGACATAGACGCGGTCGACCAGCAAAGCCCGCCGTGGAACCAGAACCGTGTCTTCCCGAATCCCTTTGTAGAGCAATGCTTCCCCGGTGAGTCCCGGAGCGAGCAAACCTTCGTCATTGTCCACCCGAAGCGTGATATCCCGCGTCTTTCTGGAAGAATCAGCCGCTCCAGCAAGCCCTGTCACCGTTCCTTCAAATTGCCGGTCAGGAAAGCTCGCCAGCCGGATGGTTACGCGCTGATCCAAGGCCACCCCATGATAATCCTCTTCATTCAGCGTCATAATCAGAAACCGGCCCGGTGAAACCGAGCGGGCCACGTCCACGCCCGCCCCGATAATGTCTCCTGCAAATCGATAGACCTCGATGATTTCTCCATCGAAGGTGGCCCGAACAGTGAGCAAATCATGCTCCAATTCGAGCTGTTCCAATTCATTCCGGAGCAGGGCGACCGCCTCACGTTGAGCGGCTTGCTCCAAGGCCAACAGCACCTTCTGCTTCTCCAGTTCACGCTCCTGCTGGGCCAGCCGCGAACGCGGGACCTGATTGAGATCAACCGCGAGGCGGGTGGCTTCAACCTCACTCTCCAGACTCTCCAGATCGAATTCCCGGGGATTCGGATATTCCAGGCGCTCCAGGGCCGTCTCCAAGCGCAGCCGATGCCCCTCGATCCGCAGTTCCAGAGCCCGCGACTCTTGCACAGCAATGGGATCCCCCACCTGCACCTCGTCGCCCAGCTCCACGACAACTTCTTTCAGGCGCCCATGCCGCTCGGTCTTCAACCGAAGATCGAGATCGGAAAAGACCTCAACTGTTCCCGTGACCGCATTGAAGGCGGTGCCTCGTATCGCTTCATCAACGATTGCCTCCGGTTGGAGTCGCCCCGAAATATACCAGACTATCCCCGCCACCAAGAGCAGCGGAACCACTATCTTCCAGATGTGCTTCATCGATTTGATGTTGATAAATGAGGATCAGGAACATGCATCGCCGCCAGGCGCATCATTGCGAGGAGGTATTGAATCCTGGATTCCACCAACCGCAGACGCACATCCTCGTGCTCGAGGCGCGCCTCCA
>CAYOIB010000017.1:0-37291 GCA_964403935.1 uncultured Puniceicoccaceae bacterium
CGCCAACGCCGCCTCGAAAATCACGGCGCAAGCCACCGGAGGATGCCAGCCGCAAAGAGGTGATCCTCTACGCCTTTGGAAATGTCGAGGGTTCCATCGCCGATCAGTTCTTCAACGTGCTGCAAAATGTCATGATCGTCGCGATGCACGTGAATCCCCTCTTGATAGGTTTGATTCTCGGCATCAAGACGCTCTGGGACGGGATCACCGACCCGATCATGGCCTACATCACCGACAACTCCAGAAGTCGTTTTGGAAGGCGGATACCCTACATCTTCGTCGGCAGCATAAGCCGGGTCCTGCTGCTTTTGGGCATTGTCATGTTCATGCCCACCGGCGGTCACCTCACCAGCAATACGGTGATGGAAGCCCAGAAGTTCGCCAGCGAATCTGTCCAGGAAGCTCGGAGGATCCATCGGACAGCCGTTCAGGCCTATGAACAAGTCGACTCCCTCGACCCTTCAACGCGCCAACGCCTGATGGTTGTCCTCGCCGACATCGAGGAGACAGCCACAACCGCCTACACAAAGGTAGAAGATAATCTCGAGACGCTCAGGGGCGATCTAGAGGACCGGCGACGCGAACTTGAGCGCCGGAACGAGGAACTCGCCACCCTTCTTGAAACCACCCTGCCCACATCCCTTGAAGACGAAGACAGCTCTCTCCGAAATGCACGCGGGCTGGTGCTCTCCACCGAAGAGAAAGTGAGCCGCGCCGAGACGCTCCTCGACCAGGCTCGCATGGCTCAACGCCAGGCCATCGCCACGGAGTACATTTCCCGACACCTCCAGGCGGTCCACGGAGATGTGCCCGATCCCTCCCTGGAAACCCTTAATGCCGCCCAAGCCCTGGCCGATGCCACCTACGCGGATCGAGGGCTGGAGCCCATGGATATCTTGGAATTGGAAGTCCGTCCACCACCCATCCCCAGCGTCAGGAAAGGGTTTCTTACCCGGATTACAGACGGCATCGCCGCCTTTACGGATGCAAAAAACATCGAGCAGCGCTCGCTGGTGATTTACGTCCTTATCGCGTTCCTCCTCTTTACCACCCTCACAACAGTCCAGTCCGTCCCCTACTACGCCCTTGGAATTGAGCTCAGCCCTTCCTACAACGGCCGCACCCAAGTGGTCACCTACCGCGCCGTCATGAACAAGATCGCAGGATTGGTCCAACCCTGGATCCCTGTCTTCTGCTTCTCCCTCTTGTTTACAACCGCCCTTGATGGCCTTTTCTGGGTGGCCGTTGGGGCCTGTGTCATCGGTATTCCCAGCACCGTTCTTATGTGCTGGTATGTGAAGGAACGGACCCAGGCCCCCGTCCGGAAAGGGAAAGCCCGGCACGGCATGTTCCGCTCGATGTGGGAGGTTGGGAAAAACGGCGATTTTCTTCGCATCGTCGGTCTCTATTGCTTCATCAACCTTTCAAACGGCATCTTTCAACAGATCGGATTCTTCCTCAACGTTTACTGGGTCATGGGCTCGGCCTTGTCCGGTGCCATCCTTGGAGCGTGGGTTTCAATGCTGGCCTGGGTGCTCGGTTTCATCAGCTTGCCTCTCATCAACTGGGGCTGCCGACGCTTTCAAAAGCACCGCGTTCTCATCCTCGCCGTCATCTGGATGTCTGTTGGCACCGCCCTCAAGTGGTGGTGCATGAATCCTGACCACCCCGAGTATCAGTTCATCCTCCCGTTCTTCTTTTCCATCGGCATCGGCTCCGTCTACACCGTCTTGCCAACAATGATGGCCGACGTAACGGACGTCGACGAACTCATGCACGGAATGCGACGCGAAGGGATGTTTGGAGCTGTCATGGCCTTCCTCATGAAGACAATCGGCACCTTCACCCCAATCCTCGCCGGTGCCGTTCTGGTCATCGCCGGCTTCGATCCCGCTCTCGAATATGAGCAGGCCCCCGAGACCATCTTCCGCATGCGCCTGCTTTACTCCTTCGTTCCAGCAGGCATGCTCCTCGGAGCCCTCCTCCTCCTCTGGCGCTACCCGCTCACCGCCGAGCGTGTTAAGGCCATCAAGGAAGAACTCCACCGCCGCCACGAGGAAGAAGATGCAGCGGACGACCTTGAAGACCAAGAAGGCGCAACCGACGGCGCAAAGGCCTGATTCTTACCGCAACAAGCCGGAATCCACCGAGCGGTCATGCGACGCCGCGGGATGGCTTTGAAGACGGAGCGCAGCTACCTGAGACACTATCGGGATTTCGTGAAGCGGGGTGGATTGAAGGGCGGGGATGGGATACGGGCCTCCGAGGTGAAGGCGTACCTCGACTATTTGGCAATGGAGCGTGCGGTTGCGTCTTCAACACAGAAAGGGGCGCTGAATGCCTTGGTTTTTATCGCGGAGCAGGTCTTCGAATCGGCGGTGGGGGACATCGGGGATTACGTGAATGCGAAGAACCGAAAGCGGATCCCGGTGGTGATGAGCAAGGGCGAAACGCGGCGTTTTTTTGCGGTGCTGCAGGGGGAGAAGCTCCTGATGGCAAAAATGCAATACGCGGGCGGGCTGCGGGTGTCCGAGCTGATGCGTTTGAGGATCAAGGACCTAGACTTGGAACGCGGTCAAGTGGTTGTGCGGATGGGCAAAGGTGAAAAGGACCGGGTGGCCCCTCTTTCCGAAAAGCTGGTGAGCGAGCTTGAAGCGCATCTGGCCGAGGTGCGCGAATTATTCGAAGCGGACATGGGTCGGGATGATCTGGCTGGGGTGTATTTGCCGGAAGCGCTGGCGCGTCGCCACTCGAGGGCGGGCCAGGATTGGCGGTGGCAATGGCTTTGGCCGAGCCGGGAGATCCCGACCGATCCGCGTAGTGGCTTACGGAAACGACACCACGTTCTGGACGGCGTCTACCAGGAATCGGTGCGTCAAGCGGCGATCCGCGCGGGGCTGAACAAGCGAGTGACGAGCCACACACTCCGTCATTCCTTTGCGACGCATTTGCTGGAGGATGGCGTCGACATCCGCACGGTCCAGGACCTGCTCGGGCACAAGAGCATAGAGACGACGCAGATCTACCTGCATGTGATGCAGAAGCCGGGTGCGGGTGTGCGCAGTCCGCTGGATGCATTGTGAGGAAACGAGAGGCATGCTCAGCCGAGAGGCACTCTTCGAGACCACTTGCAACTGGCTGAGCGCGCGAGCGGATTTCTGATAAGGCACGCGCATGAGGGGATGCGTTGGTCCGGGGCCATGGAAGATGCGGCAGCGTGCGCCGCTGCGGGAGGGCGGCAGAACTTCAATGCCCCGGCAGTGCATTTGCCGATTACGGGGTCCCCTCCCCCGCACCCTGGTTGCCGTCATTCGCCTGACTGCGTTCATGATCCCTCTTGAACAGGCAGGCTCTTGCCGAGCTTATAAACAGAAAGGTCCCGCTCGATGCGCGAGCGGGTCCCTGACAAGTGTTTAAGGATTGGTGGGCCTAGAAGTCCCAGCTCACCCCGCCGTATAGAAACCGGGGATGTCCGGGCCGCGGGCCGTGAGGCAGGCGCGAGGCCATGTATTCGCGGTCGAGCAGATTCTGGACACCGCCCTTGAGGAGGACGCCTGGGGCGATTTCGTAGTGCGCCGAGAGGTCGAGCAGGAAATAGGCGTCGTTCCGACCGAAGCGAGCATCGGGCACGGGCTCGAGATTGGCTCCGCCAAAGGGGTTGAGCTCGGCGGCACTGTTATTGGCCGAAGCATACGTTGAGGTGACGTAAAAGGCATCCAGATAGACACCCCATTGCCCGGTCTCGATACCGGTGCCGATGGAAATCTGGTTGCGCGGGATGTAGGGCAGGCGATTCCCCTTGCGCGCGCCGGCAAAGATGGATTCGACGGCGCCTCCATCGGCACCGGATGCACTCACATCGCTTCGGATCGTGGCATCGGTGTAGGTGTAGGCGATCGAGTACGGATTGCGGAAACCCCATCCATAGAGGGTCCCGGGATCGAAGGTGACGGCCAACTCGATGCCCCTGGAGCGCACATCACCGGCGTTTTCCGTGCGCGTCGTTCCTGCGCCGCCAATGCTGTCGGGCACGATCAGGTTTGAGAAATCCGTCCAGAAGAGAACAGCCTCCCCGCGCAGGGCACGGTTATCGTTGTAGCGGACGCCCAACTCATAGCCCACGGACGTCTCTTCCTTGATCGGATTGGCAGGGTCGACAGCGGCCCCCGGTGAAGGCAGCGAGAAGCCGCGATGCACCCCACCGAAGACCATCCAGCTATTTCCGAGGGCATAGGTCGCCCCGATTCCAGGGGCAACGACATCGAGCGTGCCCTTTTGTGTCCGGGTGATGGTGTTGAAATCGTCGTTTGCCGGGTTCGTTCCCCGGCGCTGATCCTTGAGCCAGATTCGCTCATAGCGGATTCCGGGAACCACCGTCAGCGAATTCCACTCGATGGTATCCTTGACATAGGCCGCAAGCGCCCGGGCCGTGCCCCGACGGTTGTCCTGCGTGCCGGGCTCGCGCCGGAGCACGCTGGTGATATTGCCCGCAGCGTCCACCGTGTAGTCATCCTGATTCTGGAAGCGGTCTTCGTAATCCTCATGCAAGCGTACCCCGACCTCAAAGGTATGCCCCACGGTCTCGGTATCCAAGCGATGCTGCAGAACGGTATCGAGGCCATAGGCGAGGTAAGAGCGGCTATTGTTCCGCACCCGCCAAACGCCTTCCGCTTCTCCCCGCAGGACGGCAAGGGGATCCCCCTCTGTCCCGGCAACGGGCACCCCCGCATTGTAGAAAGGCGAACCAGCCAAGGCTTCGGAGAGCGAAGCCGATCCACCGCCCAAGCGATGGATGTCATTCAACTTGTACCAGCTTCTCGAAAATTCATTATAATAGAGCGTTGTCAGCAACTGCGTATCCGCGCCCAGCTCAATCGAGTGCCGGAAGTAGCTGCGCCATTGCTCCGTGGCAATGTGATCAAACTGCGAGGAAAGGTAGCGGCGGAAGGGGTCCTCCCGAAAATCCTCCGTGGTCAATCCGAGATAGGTCTCATCCGCCTCCAGATCGGTGTAGCCGACCTTCAACTCGAAACGTTGCCGTGGCCCTTTCGCAGGCGCAAAGGACAGCTTCAGCATCGGCTCGTTATTGGTGAAGCCTGTTGATCCGCCGTCGTAGGTTGCGCTCGTATCGATCCGCTTAAAGCCATCGGTCTGCCGGTGAAAGTGTTCAAAGAGAAAGCCGATATCCCCTGCTTCCGTTGAAATGACGTCGCCATACCAGCCATGGAGCCGCAGCTCCTGATTCTCTCCGACCGTCAAAGAAACCCGGCCCGCCGCCGCTTCCGGCATCGCCGTCGACAAATAGTTCAAGACCCCACCGCTGGTCCGCGGACCATACTTGATCTGGCTCGAGCCCTTGAGAATCTCCACGCCGCGCATCCGCCCTGTGGTCGGCGTGTAATACGCCGCCGGGGCCGCATACGGTGCCGGGGCCGAAAGAACGCCGTCTTCCATGACCGTGAGCTGCGTCGTTCGCATCGAACCCACACCCCGGAAACTGATGTTTGGAAAAAGACCGTAACCGTCCTCCGTTCGGAAGTAAACACCGGGCACGCGGCGCACGACCTGCTCAATGCTGTCGTAACGCTGCATCTCGATCTCCTGCTCACTGATCAGGTAGCCTGCCCCAGGTGAAAAACTGACCCCTGCCGGCGAGCCAAAGACCGTGAACGGATCCAATTCATAGCGGTCTTCCACGTCCGCAACCGCGGCTGGAAATGACCCCAGGGCCCCGGCTATCGCCAAGCTCGCCCAACCCAACCGCATCGCAGTGTGCCTCTTCATTTTATTTTCGCTCATGAGACGCATTCTCATAAAAGCGAAGTAGACGAGACACATTCTCACCTATGCAAGCGAAAAAGGTCGCAGACTTTCCCCTCGGTAAGGGAAGGCGCAGGGCAACGTTAAGCGAGACCGGTCACGCGCAGCCATTCGCGGGCGATGAGGGCGTGCCCCTCTGGCGTTGGATGGATGCCATCGTGTAGCCAGGCTTTGGGACCGTCTTTGGCCGCTCTTTCATGAAAGCGATCCTGCAGAGGCACGAAGCGCGTTTGAAACTCGTCAGCCAGCCGCCGCACGACCTCGCGCCGGGGTGTCAATTTCCGGACCCAGGATTCGATGACCGGGCCCGCTTCCAGAAGGAAAGGCTCCATCAAGACGATCCGGGCATCCGGCAACTGTTCCCTGGTGTACTGCAGAAGCATGCGGTAGACGGCTTCGAAGCGATCGGCTTCGACACCGTTATTGTGCATATACCCATGGAGGAGATCATTGACGCCGACGAGGATACTGATCGTGTCGGGGCGGAGATTGAGGCCATCGATCCGCCAACGGGCGTAGAGGTCGACGATACGATTCCCCGAAATACCGCGGTTGAAGATATTGAGATCACCGCCCGGCTGTGCCCCCTGGAGGTGCTTTGCCAGATGGGCGACATAACCGCCTCCGAGGCCCTTGTTCGGCTCGGTCACTTCATGTGAACGGTTGCAATCAGTAATGGAATCTCCCTGGAAAAGGACGGTTTGCCCAAGCGCAAGCTGCATGGACTCACTGGAATCCCCCGGATCCCTCCCGGCAAATAAAATGTGTTGGAGGGCCGCCCGGCTTGCGACTTGCCCCTGAGTCCGATGGGCGAGACCCTTTCTATGTGGATCCTCTAAGTCATGCGCTCACCGGCGGCGTCTTTGCCGCCCTTGTCTCACCGCTGAAGCACCGGCGCCTCGCGGCCGGTATTGGGGCCTTGGCGGGGATGGCGGCCGATCTGGATATATTCCTGCGTTCGGAGAGCGATCCCTTGCTTACACTCGATTATCATCGGGGCTTCACGCATGGCTTGGTCTTCATTCCATTCGGAGCCCTTGTCGTGGCCCTGGTCCTGCAACTCTTTGTCCAGCGGTGGATGCGGTTTCGCGAAACATTCGTCGCCTCCTTCGCCGCCTGGAGCGTGCATGGGCTCCTCGATGCCGCGACCAGCTACGGCACGCGGCTCTGGTGGCCCTTTTCCGACGAACGGGTTGCCTGGAATCTTGTCGCCGTCGTCGATCCGCTCTACACCGTGCCGCTGCTTCTCCTTCTTCTCCCGCTCTTCTGGAAGCGGGGGCGACAGTGGCCTGCCCTGGCTCTGAGCTGGGCACTCCTCTACCTTGGCTTGGGCTATGTGCAGCAAGAGCGGGCGACGGAGGCGGCACGTGAACTGGCTCAATCCCGTGGGCACCAGCCCGCGGTCATCGAAGCCAAGCCTTCCATTTTCAATAACATCCTCTTCCGCATCCTCTACGAAGCCGACGGTTTCTATTATGTCGATGCGGTGCGGGTCGGGTATTTCTCCAAAGCCCAGTACTTTGAGGGGAAAAGAGTGCCTGTTCTCGATCTCCCAAAGACCTTTCCAAACCTGGATCCCGACACCACTCTGGCTCGCGACATCGAACGCTTCCGCAGATTTTCAATGGGCTATCTCTATTTGGCCCCCGGCGAGGCCCCTATTGTTTCGGACCTCCGCTATAGTTGGCTCCCGAACTCCGTGCAGCCACTCTGGGGTATTCGCGTGGATCCAAGTCGGCCCGAAGAACACGTAGAGTTCGTCACCTCGCGGAAGGCTGATGAAGCGACCAAGGCCGAATTCTTCAGAATGCTGAGAGGCCGGCCGGCAGATGCCTCTCCGAATAAACAACACGAGAACCACAACCCTCTCCTGGAGGACGGGACCGGCACCTCCGATCGGGGGACGAAAAAGCCGAAGCCCCTTGCGGAGCTCCGGCTTGAAAAACGAATGTGGGCCAGGGCCTGAACTCAGGCCACGCGTTCGACGACGAGCTGTGGCGGGTTCGGCCGCTTGGGCGCGAGGCGATAGGCGCTGCGCAAGTAGTCCAGCGCGCCCTCCAGCTTGGCCTCGTCGTTGTAGTGAATCATCATGAGCGGTTCTCCCTGCTTCACCTGGGTGCCAACCTTCTTGATCTCGGAAACCCCGACCGACGGATCCAGCTTGGCTCCCTTCTTGGCCTGGCCCAATATCTGGACGCCCCGGGCAATCATACCGGCGTTGATTGTGTGCACGTAGCCGCGCTTCGGGGCTGGGAGCTTGCGGACGTATTTCGCCACCGGGAACTTTTCGGGATCGTCGAGGACATCCGTCTTCCCGCCCTGAGCGGCAATCATCTCCTTAAACTTCTCGAAGGCAGCCCCCTCCTTCAGCGCGCGCTGAACGGTCTGCTTGGCTGACAACGTCGATCCCGCCACACCGGCGAGGCGAACAATCTCCATGCCCAGCTTGAGGACCAATTCCTGAAGATCCTCCGTGCCCTCACCCTTCAACAGCTGCAAAGCCTCCTTGATCTCAAGACCCGTTCCGACGGTATCGCCAAGCGGCTGGTTGATGTCGGTGACAAGCGCCACGCAGCGGCGCTTCATCGAGCGGCCGACCCGGGTGATCGAGCGAGCCAGTTGCTTGGCCTGCTCGACATCCTTGATGAAGGAGCCATTGCCCCACTTCACATCGACGACCAAGCCCTCCGCCCCCTGGGCCAGCTTTCGGCTCAAGACCGAAGCGGTGATCAAGGGCAGGCTGGGCACCGTCGCCGTGAGCTGGCGCATCTCGTAAAGGACTTCGTCGACCGGGGCGATCTCGGAACGTTGCTCGGCAATGGCACAGCCCACTGTTCCGAGCTGGTCAACAAACTTGTCCAAGGTCAGTTCCGGACGGAAACCCGGGATCGCGCTGAGCTTATCGAGGTTGCTGATGACAAACTCCTCATCCACTCCGTTCATGTTTGGAACGACGACGCCACAGGCGGCCGCGAGCGGAATGAGAACAAGCGAAGTCTTATCGCCCACCCCTCCCGTCGAGTATTTGTCGATCTTCGGCCGGGTGATCTTGGAAAGATCAACCACCTCGCCCGACAACATCATTTCTTCCGCCAGTGTGGCTGTTTCCTGAGCACTCATGCTCTGGAAATAAATCGCCATGCAGAGCGCTGCCAACTGGTGGCGCGGCAACTCCTTGTCGGCTATGGAATCAACGATAAACCGGATCTCGTCGTGGGTGAATTCTCCTCCATCGCGCTTCTTTTCTATCAGGTAGGCGAAGGACGGTTTGACGAACTTTCGTGCGGATACAATTCGCTTTCTCATGTGCTTTTTTGATCTGCGAGTCTAGTGACTCCGTAAACCGCTAGGTAATAGGCTATTATATACCCCTTTGTCGAGCATTTTTAACTTGCCCGCAACAATGCTGCGGTACAGGGCCGCCGGGCCTGCCAGTCAGGCGCCCCCTTCCGGCCCTTCTTTTGAGGCCCCGCCCGCGCCTTCCAAACCGATCCCGACACCGGCCCGAGCGCTCTCCTGCCCCCTTGCCGGCCCGGCCCGGGCTCCACCGCTGGATGAAGCACCCATCGCCTCCGCCCTCCTTCGGGTAAAAGACCGGGCCCAGCACCCGCCAAGGCCTTACCTTATGCAGGTTAGTCCCACACCGGTCAGGGTCCCTCCCGATGATTTTACAACGCTTGCCGGGATCCCGGGAAAGGCGGAAAAGGTTTGCTCCATGAAGGGCGGGTGCCACGCTCTCGGCCTTAACCTTTAGCGTTGATAAATGAGTGATCCGATTGGCCACGAATGTGGTGTGGCGTTGATTCGCCTGAAGCAGCCCCTGAGCTACTACGCACAGAAGTACGGCACGCCGCTCTATGCTTTCAACAAGATGTTTCTCCTCATGGAGAAGCAACACAACCGAGGCCAGGATGGTGCCGGCATCGGTTGCGTGAAGCTTGATGTGCCGCTCGGGAAACCGTTCATGTTCCGGGAACGGGAGCTGGATGACAATTCGCTGGCCCGCCTGTTTCGAAAGCAGCTGAAGCGCTACGACAAGTTGGTTCGCCGCAACATTATCTACCCGGAGCTCCCCGATACGGTGAAGGACCATTTCGATTTTGGGGGTGAAGTCTTGATCGGACACCTTCGCTACGGCACCTCGGGCACATTCTCTTCCAGCTCGTGTCATCCCTACTCCCGCCGGAGCAACTGGCCGACACGCAACCTGATGGTGTGTGGGAACTTCAACATGACGAACACGGCGGAGCTGAATCGCCTGCTCATCAAACGCGGCCAACACCCGATTTTCGATACCGACACGCAAACCATCCTCGAAGGCATTGGTTTCCATCTCGATGAAGCGCATGATCGAATCTACCGGGAAATGCGGGATTCAGGCATGCCCGGGGAGGAGATTCCGGGGGTCATCAGCAAGCGGCTGGACCTGGTGGATGTTCTCACTGAAGCGGCCTCAAGCTGGGATGGAGGCTACACCATCGGTGGCGTGGTCGGGAATGGAGATGCTTTTTTCATGCGGGATCCGGCTGGGATACGGCCAGCGCACTATTTCGAAAACGACGAACTCATTGCCTTCGCCTCGGAACGTGTGCCCCTGATGACCGTTTTTGACCTGGACAAGAGCCAGGTCACTGAAGTACCCCCCGGCCACTTGGCGGAAATCAAGGCCGATGGCACCATTCGCTTCGAACGTTTCGCTGAATCCTGCCCCCGCCGCTCCTGCACCTTTGAGCGGATCTATTTTTCACGGGGCAACGATCCGGATATCTATCAGGAGCGAAAGGCACTGGGAGCGGCCTTGGCCCCGAAGATCCTCGAGGCGATCGACAACGATCTGGAGAACAGCGTTTTCAGCTTTATCCCCAATACGGCGGAGACGGCCAGCTACGGATTGTTGCAGGAGCTTCGCCGCCGCCGCCGGGAGATGGTGAAGCACCGAATTCTCGAAGCGCAGAAAGATGGCCCGCTCACCCCCGAGCTGCTGGATGAGCTGATCATGGCCAACTGGCCCCGCGTAGAGAAAATTGCCCACAAGGATATCAAGCTGCGCACCTTCATCTCACAGGAGTCGAACCGGAGCCGCCTGGTCTCCCACATCTATGATATTACCTACGATGTCGTGCGCCCGGGCGATACCCTCATTGTCATCGACGACTCCATCGTCCGAGGCACGACACTGCGGGATTCGATCATCAAGATCCTCGCCCGTGCCCAGCCCCACCGGATCATCATCACGTCCACCGCACCCCAGATCCGCTACCCCGACTGCTACGGCATCGACATGAGCGAGATCTGGAAATTCGTCGCTTTCCAGGCTGCCGTGGCCCTCCTTCGGGAGACAGGCGGCGACACCCGGTTGCGTGAAACCTACGACGCCTGTCGCAAAGAATTGGCCAAAGCACCGGAGGCACAGGAGAACCGTGTAAAGGACATCTATGCCCCCTTCTCCCCCGAAGAGATTTCGGCCAAAATCGCGGAACTCATCCGCCCGAAGGACATCGACTGGGGCGGGCAGCTCGACATTATTTTCCAAGGGATCGACGCCCTCCATCGCTCGACTCCCGGCCACACCGGCGACTGGTATTTCACGGGAAATTATCCGACACCCGGAGGCTACGCCGTCGTCAACCAAGCCTACGTCAACTTCTACGAAAACCGCTCAGGCCGCAGCTACGAAGCCTGAACCGCATCATTTTCCAGCTCAATGACAGCCATTCATCGCCTTTATGTTGAGAGAAAACCAGGCCAGCGGCAGGAAGCCGAAGCCCTCCAGCGAGACCTCCGGGACAACCTCGGTATCAGTGGGCTGAGCGGCCTCCGCCTCCTTCAGCGCTACGACGTTGAAGGCGTTCCCGATGCCTACTGGTCCACCGTCGTCTCCACCATTTTTTCCGACCCGTCGGTCGAAGAAGTAACGGAAGCAGATCCCTGGAATGAAGGGGCCCTCGTCATTGCTGCCGAATACCTGCCCGGACAGTTCGACCAGCGCGCGGACAGCGCGGCACAGTGCGTGCAAATCGTGGCCGGCCAACGGCCGCTGGTGGCGCACGCGCGCATCCATATCCTCGACGGCAAACTCTCCCCCGAGGACGAACGCCGCATCCGGCATTACCTGATCAACCCGGTCGATTCACGCGAAGCAAACCTGACGCGCCCGGCAACCCTGTCCCGCGAAGCCCCGCAGCCAGGCCCGGTGCGCCGGCTCAACGGCTTCATCCAGATGGATGCCCCCGGCCTCGGGCAGCTTGGGCAGGAGCTTGGCCTGGCCATGAGCCAGGCAGACCTCATCTTCTGCCAGAATCATTTCCGCAATGTGGAAAAACGGGATCCTTCCCTCACCGAGATCAAGCTCCTCGACACTTATTGGTCAGACCATTGCCGGCACACCACTTTCCTGACCGAGCTGACTTCGGTTGAGTTCGAGGATTCCCCGAACAACGATGCCGCCCGCGCTGCGTGGGCCGCCTATCAGGCAGCGCGCGAAGAAGTCTTCCGAGAGAAGATCGACGAGCGCCCGGCATGCCTCATGGACCTCGCTCTCATGGGGATGCGCCTCCTCCGTGCCCGTGGCAAACTTCCGGACCTGGACAGCTCCGAAGAAGTCAACGCCGCCAGCATCCGCGTCGAAGCGGAGATTGACGGACGCGTGGAGCCATGGCTCGTCATGTTCAAGAACGAGACCCACAACCATCCGACCGAGATCGAACCCTTTGGGGGTGCCGCCACCTGCCTTGGCGGCTGCATCCGGGACCCGCTCTCCGGACGCAGCTATGTTTATCAGGCAATGCGCGTGACAGGATCCGGCGATCCACGGGTTCCATTTTCAGAGACCTTGCCCGGGAAGTTGCCCCAGCTTACCATTACGCGTGAAGCCGCCCGCGGTTACAGCAGCTACGGCAACCAGATCGGGCTCGCCACCGGGATCGTGGCCGAGGTTTACCACCCTGGCTACATCGCCAAACGTATGGAAATCGGCGCGGTCGTGGGAGCGGCACCAGCTGAGAACGTTGTCCGCGAACGACCGAACCCCGGCGACGTTATCCTCCTCGTCGGCGGCCGCACGGGACGCGATGGCATTGGCGGCGCAACGGGTTCCTCCAAGGAGCATACGTCGACCGCCTTGGAAAACAGCGCCGAAGTGCAGAAAGGCGATGCGCCAACGGAGCGCAAGCTGCAGCGTCTTTTCCGAAATCCGGAGGTCAGCCAGCGAATCAAACGATGCAATGATTTTGGAGCCGGGGGCATCTCCGTCGCCATTGGTGAACTCGCCCCGAGTCTGCGCGTGAATCTTGATGCCGTGCCCAGGAAATATGAAGGGTTGGACGGGACTGAGATCGCACTCTCGGAATCCCAGGAACGCATGGCCGTGGTCCTCGATCCAGCTGATGTCGATGCCTTCAAAGCCGCTGCGGACATCGAAAATGTGGAGGCAACCGTCGTCGCATCTGTCACCGACACCGGTCGCCTGGAGATGGTTTGGAAGGGCGACACCATCGTATCCATCAGCCGGGAGTTTCTCGACACCAACGGCGTGCGAATGCAGGCCCGTGCACGCGTCGAAGCCCCTGAACAGCTTCAGCTGCCCGCACTCGTCACCGGAGCCGATGCTCCCGAGCTTGAAGAAGCCTGGAAGCATGTGCTCTCCGACTTGAATGTCTCCTCTCAGCGCGGTCTGGGGGAACGCTTTGACAGCAGTATTGGAAGTGCCACGGTTCTCTCCCCCTTCGGCGGGAAACATGGCGTCACTCCAACCGAAGCCATGGCCGCCACCCTGCCGGTGCGCGAGGGCTCCACGCATACAGCCACGCTGATGAGCTGGGGCTACAACCCAGTGATCAGCTCATGGAGCCCCTTTCACGGTGCGGTTTACGCTGTCGTGGAAGCGGTCGCTGCGATTGTTGCCAGTGGGGGTCGACTCGACCGGACCCGCCTCACGCTCCAAGAGTATTTTGGAAGCCTTCGCGACGACCCGCCGCGTTGGGGCCAGCCCTTGGCCGCTCTCCTCGGTGCGTTTCATGCCCAGGCAACGCTCGGCATTCCGGCGATTGGCGGAAAGGATTCCATGTCAGGCAGCTTCGGAGACCTCGATGTTCCGCCCACGCTGGTGGCCTTTGCCATCGCACCAACCGATGCCCGGAATATCATTTCCCCCGAGTTCAAGGAAGTTGAAAGCACGGTTTGGCACCTTCGCCTTCCGCTCGACGACCAACACCTGCCCGACCTCCAGGTGGCCCGCGAGCGCTACGCTCAGCTCGCTGATGCCATTGCCAAGGGCACCGTCCGGGCAGCGCAGTCGCTTCGGGTCGGGGGCATGGGAGCAGCAATCGCAAAGATGGCCTTTGGAAACGGCATCGGTTTCCGCTTTGACCATGCCCCGGACCGCTCAGAGCTCTTCGCCCCGGAATATGGCAGCCTGCTTCTCGAAGCCGTCGACAGCACGGCTCTCGAAGCGATGGGTGCCGAGCGCATCGGCCTCACTATCGCCGAACCTGTTATCGAAGCCGGCGATTTAAAAATCCCCCTGACGACATTGCAGACCGCATGGGAAGCGCCCCTTGAGAAGGTCTTCCCCACATCCGTGGCCGGCCCGGACGGTGCCCCCCCTGAAGTGTTCTTCAAGCCAGCCTGCACGTCGAAGGCACCCGCAAAGGTCGCCAAACCCCGCGTGTTCATTCCCGTCTTTCCTGGAACCAATACGGAGTATGACACTGCCCGGGCCTTTGCAGAGGCAGGTGCCCTTCCCCTTGTCGAAGTTTTCCGGAACCTCACGGATGCGGCTGTCGAGGAATCCCTGCGAGCTTTTGCCAAACAAATCGCCAATGCGCAGATTCTGGTCCTTCCGGGAGGCTTTAGCTCAGGGGATGAGCCTGCCGGCAGTGGTAAATTCATTGCCGCCGTTCTTCGTAATTCGATTATCAAAGACGAAATCCACCGCTTGGTGCACGAACGCGAGGGGCTCGTGCTCGGCATCTGCAACGGGTTTCAGGCTCTCGTGAAGAGTGGCCTTTTGCCCAGCGGCGAGATTCGGGATCCCTCACGAGACGACCCGACCCTGACGCATAATCTGATCGGACGGCATGTTTCCCAGTATGTCCGGACACGTGTCGTCTCCAAGCAGTCCCCCTGGCTGGCTCTCTGCGAACTGGGCGAGACCCACTGGATCCCCGTGTCCCATGGGGAAGGGCGTTTCGTCGGCAACCGTGAAGCCCTCACAAGCCTCCGTGACAACGATCAGATCGCGACCCAATACGTCGACGACCACAACCACCCGACGCACGCCATGCCGTTCAACCCGAACGGTTCCATGCTCGCCATTGAGGGGATCACCAGTCCCTGCGGCCGTATTTTCGGCAAGATGGCGCACAGCGAACGGAAGGGTCCCTATGTGGCGAAGAACATTCCCGGGAAGAAGGAGCAGCCAATCTTTGCCGCGGGTGTGGCCTATTATTCCTGAGGGCCGTTACGCTACAGTCGATGATCTAAACAGCGCGAATCAGGGCTTCGACCAAACCGCTGAAGGAGGTGCGCACACGCGCTGCTGTCTCGGCCACGTCCCCATGGGTCAGAGTGCTTTCGCCCAGCCCGGCAGCATAGTTTGTGATGCAGGACACACCACAGACCCGCAAGCCACTGTGGCGGGCGACAATGCACTCCGGCACGGTCGACATGCCAACGGCATCCGCTCCAAGCGTGCGGAAGGCGCGAATCTCTGCCGGCGTTTCAAAGCTTGGCCCGGAAACAGCGACGTAAACACCTTCATGCAAGGTGATGTCCTTTTCGCGCGCGAGCCTCTTCGCGGTTGAGCGAAGCTCCGGATCGTATGCTTCGGTCATATCCGGAAAACGCAGCCCCAGGGTATCATCGTTTGGACCGCACAAGGGATTGCCTCCAATCAGGTTGATGTGATCTGAAATGAGCATGAAATCGCCCGGCTTGAAGCCAGCTCGAATCCCGCCGGCAGCATTCGTCAGGATCAGGATTTCCACACCCAGTTCACCCATCATACGAATCGGGAGGGTCACCTGCTTAAGCGAATAGCCTTCGTAGGCATGAAACCGTCCCTGCATACAGAGGACCTCCGTGTCACCGATCGAACCCGCCACCCATTGCCCGAGATGCCCCTCAACCGTCGATCGCGGAAACTCGGGAAGGATCTTATACGGAATGCGCTGTGCCTCCCGGAGGCACGCGTCCGCAAAAAACCCAAGGCCCGAACCGAGCACCAGCCCCACCCTCGGGCGAAAGCCATCAAGACGGTCTGCTAAGAATAAGGAAGCCGGATGTATCATGATGAACAGAAAGTCCGTATCACCCCACAATATAAAGACGACCGCAAACGCCCGATGCTCTGTAAGAAAAAAAGACACAGAGTCTAATTTGTTGACAAGGATTCATGCCAGGAGCCCACCCTTTCGATCGGGGTTATTCAAAGGCGCTTTGGCGAGATCGGACAGCGGACGAAGGCTCTCTTCCTCCTGAAAAATCACCCCGTCAGGGAGCTTCGTTTGACAATAGCATAAGGGGGTGTCACACGGTTGGAGAATCCGAAGAAGGAATTCTCATGACAACAATTGTAGATATCCGAGCACGTGAAGTCATCGACTCCCGTGGAAATCCGACTGTTGAGGTCGACGTTGAACTTGAGTCGGGTGCCGTTGGGCGCGCGGCTGTCCCCTCCGGCGCAAGCACGGGCGAGAACGAAGCGCTCGAACTGCGCGACGGCGGTCTCAAGGGCAAGGCGGCGACAGGCATCGACACCAAGCGCTACGGCGGCAAGGGCGTTCTCAAGGCTGTTCACAATGTGCACACCCTGATCGCGCCCGAACTGCTGGGGATGGATGCGATCGATCAGGTCGGGATCGACCAGGCGATGATCGAGCTGGATGGGACCGACACCAAGAAGGGTCTCGGTGCCAACGCGATGCTGGGGGTCTCGATGGCAACAGCCAAGGCCGCCGCGGTGGCTCTGGAACTGCCTCTCTTCCGCTACCTCGGAGGCACCAATGCCAAGGTTCTGCCCGTTCCAATGATGAATATCATGAACGGCGGGGCTCACTCGGATGCCCCCATCGATATCCAGGAGTTCATGATCATGCCGGTCGGGGCGGAGAGCTTCCGCGAAGCCCTCCGCATGGGAACAGAGATTTTCCACGCTCTGAAAGCTGTTTTGAAGAGCAAGGGCCTCTCAACTTCCGTCGGTGATGAAGGTGGGTTTGCTCCCGCCTTGGCCAGCAATGAAGCCGCTCTCGATGTCATTGCCATCGCTGTCAAGAACGCCGGCTACAAACTCGGCAAGGATATCTTCTTCGCCCTGGATGTCGCCGCGAGCGAGTTCTACGACAAGAAAAAGAAGAAATACATCTTCAGCAAGAGCGACAACTCGGAGCGGACAAGCGAAGAGATGGTCGCCTTCCTCAAGGGCCTTTGCGACAACTACCCGATCCTGTCCATTGAGGATGGCTGCGATGAAGCCGATTGGGATGGATGGAAGATCCTGACCGATACGATTGGCGAATCCGTGCAACTCGTGGGCGATGATCTTTTCGTCACCAACACGAAGTTCCTCAAGAAGGGTATCGATCTCGGCGTGGCGACTTCGATCCTGGTCAAGGTCAATCAGATCGGAACTCTTTCCGAGACCTTCGACGCCGTCGAAATGGCGAAGGAACATGGCTACACCAGTGTCTTCTCCCACCGTTCGGGAGAAACCGAGGATACCACAATCGCAGACCTCGCCGTCGCGACCAACTGTGGCCAGATCAAGACCGGCTCACTCTGCCGTTCAGACCGGGTTGCCAAGTACAACCAGCTTCTCCGCATCGAAGAGCTGCTGGGCAAGCGCGCCATCTACGGCGGCAAACTCTAGGCCTCGCCGGTTTTATACGAACCAACTCTCAAGAGCCTCCCTGGAAACAGGGAGGCTTTTTTATTCTCCCTGCCCGAGCGAGAAGCCCCGTTCGCCATCGAAAGTATAGAGATGTTCCGTTTTCCCGAAATCCAGCCCGGCATCCGCGAACCGACCCAGGAGCTTCAGGATGTCCTCGCGGGAAAGGTCTGCCTCTTCATCCTCACACAGGAACCGGCACCGCCATTCATCGGAGCAGTAGGCGTCCCGCATGCCCTCCGGATAAACCAGAACGCCTCGGTTTGAAACCATCGTGAGGGATAGACGACGGTCGCCCAGCTCCTGGACCCGCCGCCCCAATACCTCAGGATCCCGGTCCGCTTCATCCCAATCCAGATAGACATCGACTCCGACGAGTCGCTTGTGCCTTGGCCGGGGCTTCGAGAGCTCCACCTTGATCTCACGATGCGTAAACTCTGCGGGTCGAAGGTGACGCGGCTCCGACCCCAGGCGCTCGATCACCGCCTCGGCAAAACCCTGCGTTCCCAGACGTTTGGCCGAAACCTGCTCCTTGTAGATATCAAGGGTATGCATCCCATCTTCCAGAGCTCGCAACCAGGCGTTCCGGATACGGGCAGCGACGTCAGCCTGGCCGATGTGCACAAGCATCATGACTGCGGCGGTGATCAGTCCGGAAGGATTTGCGATGTCCTTCCCCGCGATATCCGGAGCCGATCCGTGGACCGCTTCGAACATAGCCGCGTCCAGACCGATATTTGCCGATCCCGCCAACCCGACGGAGCCCGACACCAGCGCGGCGATGTCGCTCACGATATCCCCATACAGATTCAGGGTGACCACCACATCCAGGTCCTCCGGACGGGCAGCGACGAGGGCCGCACCCATATCGATGATGCGATGCTCTGTGATGAGGTCGGCGTAAGGTGCCTCGGATGCGACCTCTTCAAACACCCTCTGGAACAAACCATCGGTGTGCTTCATGATGTTTGACTTGGTGAGGCACGTTACCTTCTTCCGCCCATGAGCACGGGCATATTCCAAGGCGTAGCGGCAGATTGCCTCTGATCCCGGCCGACTGATCAGCTTCAATGCATGAGCCACTTCATCGGTCTGCTGGTATTCGATGCCGGCATAAAGGTCCTCCTCATTCTCTCGAATGATAACCATATCGATGTGAGGGAAATGAGTCGGCACATAAGGGTAATAGGACCGACATGGGCGGACGTTGGCGAATAAGCGCAGGCTCTTTCGGACCGTTACGTTCAGGCTCTTGTAGCCACCGCCCAAAGGCGTCGTGATGGGTGCCTTCAGAAACAGTCGGGTGCGGAGCAAACTCTCCCACGATTCGGGCGTGATCCCGGAGGCATGACCCGATTCGTAAACTTGCTTGCCGATCTCGATCTCTTCGATCGCGAGACGTGCTCCCGCAGCCTTCAGGATCCGGAGGGTTGCCTCCATAATTTCGGGCCCAATACCGTCACCCCGGGCTATTGTTATCGCGCGCTTCTCCGTCATGAAGCCACCGTTACTGCCCAGGCCAAAAAGCGCAAAACAGAATTTCCAATTCCCCGCTGATTAGCTGGGGAATGCGGTCAGGACTCAGCTCAAGCCGGATGCCTCAGGATCCGCTGCTCACCATACAACCCAGCCCGCATCCAGGCTATAGAACGACGGATAGACGCTTGGTCCAGTGAAGTAGAAAGCACCGGCACCGTCGGTATCGAGAACATAGAACCAGATACCTGCCTTGTCATGGCCGAATGGATAGATCCAGCCGTGCTCGACATGGTAGAACCAGTCGACGGGCTGTTCGTAATCGTAGATCCAGCCCATCCAGTCATAGAGCCAGCCTTCGCCATGCGGCAACCGGTTGAAAACCGACGCATTCTCAAAGGTCACGCGGAAGATTCCGCCTTCGCCGGCAGCCAGTTCAATCCGGCGCTCCACGGGGTCGAAATTGGCAAACGGCGCTCCATCGAGCTCTACCGCCGTCATGAGCAGCATGTCATCGGCATGGGCGATGGGCGTGAGGGAAAAGGAGCGTGCTTCCTCCGTGGGTTCAAAGCGGTAGTAGAGGCTGACCGGTTGATTGACCACGAAGAGACTGGAGTAGAGCCAGGAGAGGTAGAACTGCTCAATCGAGTGATAGCCCGCCTTGAACATGTCGCCCTTCTTCGGGTCGTGAATGGTCCCGTTGGCATTCACGACGGCATACACTTCGCCGTTCTCATGGTCGTAGTAAGACTCCATGAAAAAGCGCATCGCATCCTCGGCCATTTCCAGCCAGCGGGGATCGCGGGTGATATAATAGTTCATCAGGCCACCGGTGACGCCTTGCTCCACCGTCCACCAGTCGCCTCGGAAATTTGTGACCTGCCCGGTGAGGACATTAAACTCCCCGCGAGGTGCACCGTATTCGTGATCCCAGAGGTCACGGGAAGACTGAGGATTCTTGCGATAGATATCTTCCAGAATCCGCACCGCCCCGTCGCGATATGCATCCTCTCCAAAGATCAGGTAGGCGCGCGCCAAGCACCAGGCTGTCTTGATGGCATGCCCCACACTGGTGATCTCACTATTGAGAAGCGGCTTCCAATCCGTATCAAACTCACTCAGAAACCCGACGGTCACCTGCGGCAGATCCATGCTCCCGACCAGATGATCGACGATATTGTCGGAAACTTGCCGCAGGCGCTCCAAGCGCATGGGATCGCGCGTGATGAGATAATGCTGGACCCCGTGCGTTGTGACGGCGTCTACCGTGGGCGTGAAGCCTTTGCCACGGGGATTCGACCAGTTGAGATTGGCTCTTTGATAGTAGCCTTCAAAACCAGGCCGCGCATCCCAGAGCTTCTCATCGTTTATGGCTTGGCCCTTTTCCAGCCACTCAAGGTGATACGGATCTCGCGTTGCATCGACATAGGCTCCGGTCCCCAAGAGCATGTAGTGCTGCCAGAAGGACCACTTGTCATTGTTGGACCAATGGGAAATCAGGTTACCACTTCGGTTCACCAAGCCATACCAGCCTTCGTTTACCTCGTCCCAACCGTGTTCGTAGAGGAACTCGAGGGCGTTCTCTGCCTGCTCCAGATAAATCTCGTCCCCCGTCACCATGAAGGCACGGACAAATCCGTAGGCATTGCGCGTCTGCGCCAAGAGTGCTTTCTGATTGGTCTGTGTCGGCTGACCGGTAAGGCCAATCTCCGAGAAAAAGCCGCCGTCCCTGTCATCGTAGGCATCGAACCAAAAGTTCGCCGACTCCACCAGGTAAGGGAGCACGGATTCGGGGTCGCGAACCCAGTTTGCCTCAGCGAGACCAACGCCCGCGACAACAGGTAAAAAAAGACAGGTACGCAGCGTGCCCCCAAGGGCAGGGAATAATGAGGGGGATTTCATTTTTTCAGGGTGGGGAAGTGTTTAATCGTTAATCAGGGACGATGCATATGCCATCTCAGACATGCTATTGGCAAGGCAAATGCCCTCGAAGCCATCATGAAATCCCTTATATCATGATGGCTTCAGGTGATCGTGAGCCCACCGAATCCGATCAGTAAGTGACCGATTCAGGCATACCTCCCGACTTTCCGTCACATAGCGCCGGAATACTGGAATAACCGACGCCCAGGCGCTGGGCCCCCATTGCGATCAAAGTCTTGGCCCGCTCCGCATCGCGGATGCCCCCGGAAGGCTTTACCTTGATCCTCCCATTGGCGGCTTCCAGCATCGTGCGCACGGCCTCGTCGCTCGCACCGGCACCATTAAAGCCGGTCGAGGTCTTCACAAAGTCCGCCCCCGCCTCGATACAGACCGCTACCATCCGGTGAATCTCCTCTATCTCCAAAAGTGCGGTTTCCATGATCACCTTGAGGCAAACGCCCGCTTCCCGAGTCACGGAGGCCACTTCCCTCACCTCCTCCAGCAGCTCCCTCCAGGCCCCGGAACGAATCCAGCCGATATTGGCCACCATATCGATCTCATCGACCCCGAGCCGAACATATGCCCGCGCTTCCGCCACCTTGGATGCCGGCAGCTGCGAACCATGCGGAAAACCGAGCACCACGCCCAGACCAATGCCCGATGCCTCACACCAAGGCTTAACAAAAGTGATGTCACCGGGGCGCACACAAACCGTCCGCGGCTTATAAGGCCGACACAGCTCCAGCGCCGCAGTCACCTCGGCTCGGTTCATCTCCGGACGGAGAATGGCTGCATCAAGAAATGTGTTTATCTGAACCGGCATCGTTGGAGCTGATTCAGCGGGATGCTTCGCGGCCTTTCAAGACTGGAGGAGAAGCTGGATAAGGAGATCCATAACACCTCAGAATCGAGTGAATCATCACTTTTCTTAGAGGTTTTCCGCCCCGTCACTTGCCCGTCACGGGGGTCAGGTTATCTTCGAAGAAGTATGATCTTGGGAACGTCAGGATTTGGAGGCTTGCTGCTCGAAGAGCTGATTGCCATTGCCTTCGTCGGGGTTGGGCTGACCCTGATCCTCACCCTCTCTTTCCTCGTCCGCCGGGAAAGCCACCCGCCGCCCTTGACGGAAACGCCCGATGCCCTCCAACGTCGCGACATCGAGGTCATTGATATCTACAACGACGTCGCCCCGCTTCCCCAGCCCCAATCGCGAGATAGCAAGGAAAGCACGGCCTCCCCCAGCTTCGTCCGATGCACCGCCAAAGTGCGCGATCGTGTCTCTGGCAGAATCTACCTGACCCGGCTCAAGTTGCCCTCCCAGAGATCGTGGTGAACACCCATCGCCAGCGGGGAACGCCTGCAATACGCGACCCTGCCTGAATTCCACCCTTGCCGTTTGATCAAGCCTGTTCTCTCGTTGCCTGATGGCGTCGTCAACGACAGGCGAACAAGACCAGAATCCGCTGTGGTGGATGTTCCGATGCGCCTGGTTCTTCTTCTGTGCCAGCGCGCTCCTTGGACTCGTTCTGAGAGTGCACGTCCTCCACCCGCTCCCGCTGGTGCATTACGGAAACATTCTCCACACGCACTCGCACATCGCCTTTCTCGGCTGGGTCTACAACGCGTTTTTTGCGCTCGCCCTGAACACGTTCACGCCTCCCGGCCGCACCCGGAGCTACATCCCCCTGTTCTGCCTGACTCAAGTCGCCGTGGTCGGGATGCTCGCCTCCTACCCCGTGCAGGGATACGGCGCTGTCAGCATCGCCTTCTCGACACTGCACATGATCTGTGCGGCGGTCTTTGCCTGGAGGTTGTGGCGCGAGCATGAGGGGTCTGCGATCGCAAGGCGCTACCTCGGTGCCGCCCTTATTTTCATGGTCGTCTCCGGCGCGGGCCCCCTCTCCCTCGGGCCGCTGGCGGCGCTCGGGTTTCGCGATGCACCGGCTTATACCCTGTCGATCTACTTCTACCTCCACTTCCAATACAACGGCTGGTTTCTCTTCTTTCTAAAGGCAGTCCTCTTCCAACGGGCACGCGACAAAGGAGCGATCGTGAACGAGGTGGCGGCACGCAAGTCTGTCCCCTGGTTCGTCGTCGGCTTCCTGCTGTCCTTTGCTCTTTCGACCCTCTGGTTGAATCCACCGATGACCGTCTTTGTGATTGCCGGTCTCGGAGGGGCCGCCCAGATCGTCGGCTGCGTCTACCTTCTCCGCGCCCTCCGACCCTTCAGGAAGTGCTTTCTTCCGGCTGGAGACGATGTCGCCGCCGTCCTCGTTTTCGCGGCCCTGACCCTCTTTTTGCTCAAAAACCTTATGCAGTTCGTTGCGAGCGCTCCGTTCTTCCTCGACCTCACCCACAACCGCCACTCGGTCATTGGTTTCCTCCATCTCGTCTTCCTGGGCGTCGTCACCCCCATGATCGTGGCGTGGGCCAGAACGTTGGGCTGGATGCAAAAGGGCCGCTGGAGCAACACCGGCGTCCTCATCCTCTTTCTCGGAGTTGCCGCCACCGAGTTCCTCCTCATTTACTCGCCGCTGGCCTTCCAGGGGGGCCTTCCTGCCACCCCGCGCCTCCAGGAGTCGCTTGTGGCCGCGAGCGCCCTCATCTTCATCGGCATCCTCCTCCTCATTCCGGTCTTATGGCCAAACACCTCCGGCAGCCCATCTCGGCGAGGGGAAGACTGAGGCCGCGATCCCTACCCGCCCAAGACGCGGGAAACAACCGTAAGATCTGTCCCGATGCGGTCGCTCAGGTACCAAGTGGCGATGGCAAAGTAGATGATGACTCCGGAGATGTCACAGAGCGAGGTGACAAGGGGCGCACTGGCGGAAGCCGGATCCAATTTGAAGCGGTTGAGGATGAAGGGCAGGAGCATCCCGATGAGACTTCCCACCATGACAAGGGCGATCATCGAAAGAGCCACGACAAGCGCGACATCCTTATCGGCGCGAAACAATCCGATCGCCGCGATGAGCAAACCCATCAGGCCGCCCATGATGAGGGCGGTGACAAACTCCCGCCGAAGCAGACGAAACCAATCCCGCGGCTGGACATCGCCGGTGGCAATGGCACGCACCATGAGGGTGGCCGATTGCGACCCCGCATTGCCACCACTGGCGATCAGGAGCGGCAGAAAAACGACCAAGGTCACGACAGCTTGAATCGTCTCTTCATAATACGCGATTCCGGCACCCGAGAAGAGATTCACAAAGATCAGAACCATGAGCCAGGGGAGGCGCTTTTGAATCAACTGTAGCGGCGTGGCGCTGCTGAGGTTCAACGTTCCGATGGGACCACTCCCCCCGATTCGATGAAAATCCTCCGTGTTCTCCTCCTCAGCGACATCCTGCATGTCGTCATAGGTCACGATCCCGACCATCCGATCCTCCCGGTCGATCACCGGCAGTGCGATCAAGTCGGTTTTCTGCAAAGCCTTGACGGCCGCTTCAACGTGATCACGCGTCTTCAAGGTGATCGGATCCTCCGTCATGATGGCCGCAATCGACTCGTTCGGAGACGAGGTAATCAATCGCTTCAAAGTGACGATGCCCTGGAGGTGGCGGTTGGGATCGATGACGTAGGCGTAATAAATCGTTTCGTAATCCGCCGCCCGGCGGCGCAAGGCGTCGATCGCCTGCTGGACGGTCATACCCGCCTCGAGGGCAGCGAAATCGGACGTCATGATGGAGCCGATCTCATGGTCCTCATAGGACTCGAGTTTTCGAATATCCTCCTGATCCCGCAGATCGAGCTTCTGCATGATCGCGTTCTTCAGCGCATCGGGCAATTCCGCCACCAGATCAGCACGCTCATCGTGCGCAAGATTGGTGACCAAGCGAACGACGTCCCGCTGCGTGAGCTCGCTAATGATCTCGACCTGAATCTCGATGGGGAAAAACGCAAAAATCGCGGCCTGCTGCCGGATGTTGGTAAGCGTCAAAGCTGACATCAGCTGAAAGCGCGGGAGCTCCAGCAGGGCCTCCGCAGCCTCCGAAGCGTGCATGCCCTCCAAGAGCGTTTTGATTTCAGCGGTGCGCTGCTGGTTTATCAACACGCGCAGGTGGGAGGGTAGGTTTCGGACTCTAAGCTTTTTCATGGCAGCGTTTGGTCGGCTCAATTCAGATGAGGCACCCGGACAGGCACAGGTTCGAGAACAAAAATGGATGAGGCCCTTGGCAGCCCCTGTCAAATGGGGCGCTCCGCAATGCGGTTGACCCTGACCGCTCACGTGCAACGCTCTGACTCATGCGACTACGATTACCGGATGGACAAATCATCGATATTCCTATTATCCGCTATCTCTGGGTGCCAATCGTAGCGGTGGCGCTGATCGGCGTGGCCTCTACGGTTTATCAGGTGGATACTGAAGAGGAGGCCCTTGTCCTGCGCTTTGGGCGTCATATAACAACGGTCGGACCTGGCCTGCAATTCAAGCTGCCCTACCCGATCGATTCCGTCATCAAGGTCCCGACGCGCCGGGTGGACGTCGAGCAATTTGGCTACCGCACACGCAATGGCGTTCGCTCCGGGATCATGGAAGAAGAGGCCTCCATGCTCACGGGCGACCTCAACATCGTCCTTGCGGGCTTCGACGTACAGTATTCGCGCGAACAACCCGAGGCCTATCTGTTCCACGTCCATGATCCGGAAGCCACCCTTCGCGACATCGCACAATCCGTCATGCGGGAAATCATGGGCGACCGCGCCAGCATCCCCATCCTCACCGTCGGGCGGAGTGAGATCCAGATGCGCGCCCGCGAACTGATTCAGGAAAGCGCCGACCGCTTCCAGATGGGGATTCGGATCAATGAAATAAACCTGATTTTCACCAACCCGCCCCAGCAGGTGCAAAGCGCCTTCAATGATTTGAACAAGGCTGAGCAGGACGCCGTCCGCTTCCTCGAAGAGGCCTCGCGGCAGTATCAGGAACGCGTCCCGTTGGCTCGCGGTCAGGCCGAACGAATGGTGCTCGAAGCCGAGGGCTTTCTCGAACGCCGCGTCCGAACCGCCCGAGGGGAGACGGACCGCTTCTCGCAAATGCTCGGTGCCTATCGGCATGCCCCGGAGATCACCCGCAACCGCCTTTACCTCGAGAAGTTGGAACTCCAGCTCCCTCAACTACAGGACGTCATCGTGATCGATGAAGACCTGCGTTCCATCCTGCCGCTCCTCAACCTCGGGGAGGCCAAATAATGAAAGCTTTATCTCAATCCACCCATAGCCGCCGCGGCAGCGCACCGGCTGTATTCGTCGGGCTCATCGCCCTCATCGTCCTCGCCGCCGTCATCGGGAAGTTCTGCTTCTACACCCTCCCCGAATGGCAACAGGCCGTCGTCTCTGAATTCGGTGAAGTCAAAGGCGATCCCGTCACCCAATCGGGGCTGCACTTCAAGCTGCCTTACCAGAAAGTCGAGCGCTACGAAAAGCGCCTTTTGCGCTGGGACGGCAGCCAAACAACCGCGATCACACGCGACCGCCGCACCGTCAACATCGACGTCACCGCCCGCTGGCGCATCGCCGATGCGCGCCTCTTCCGGGAAACCATCCGCTCCACCGATCAAGCCGAGCGACGCCTCAACGGGATCATTGAAGGTGCGGTCAAAGACGAGATCGCCAAATTCGATCTCTACCAGGTTGTCCGCAGCTCAAACCGGATCCTGGAGCCGGACGAAGGCGTGCAATTGACAATGGATATCGACGGCGACGCAGCCGACGAAATCAGCGCCGATACCCTCCGAACCCTCGGAAGCGACCTCCCAAGACTGGCAATGAGCGCCGACGGTCGTTACCGCGCCGGTCGACCCATCGTGCTGGATAATATCCTCGTGGAGGCTCAACGTCGGGTGGAGCAAGTCGGCTTCGGGATTCACATCGAAGACATCCTCATCAAACAGCTGAGCTACATCCGGGAGATCGAAGCCAATGTCTATGCCCAGATGAATGCCGAACTGCAAAAGATCGCCGCTGGCTTCCGCTCCACCGGACGCCAGCGCGCCGAACAACGCCTCGGTGAAATGGAACTGGAACTCTCCATCATTGAAAGTGATGCCATCGAGCGCTCCCAAGGAATCCGCGGACAGGGAGAAGCCAGATCCACCGCCATCTACGCAGAGGCCTTCAATGAAGATCCCGAATTCTTCCTCCTTCTCCGCCGCCTCGAAGCCTTCGAGACCCTCCTCGGCAGCAATACACGCGTGGTCCTCGGGACGGACAGCCCCCTCTTCACCCTCCTGAAACGGATTGACCCGCTCACCGGCCACGAACCCACCGCCACCCCAACCCCCGAGCCCGTCGAGCCATGACCTCCCCGGCGGGCCCGGATAAAGCCTCTCCTCAATCGTTCAGAACCCTCGACTGGGGACGCACCGCTTACGTCGACGCCTACGCCCGGCAGCGCGCCCTCGTCGCACAGCGGAAAGCGGAGGCCATCCCCGACACGCTTGTGCTTACCGAGCACGATCCCGTGTACACCATGGGGGTTCGTCCCGGAGCCGACAAACACCTCGTGTGGAACGCGCAGACCCTTGAAGCCGCCGGGGTCGAACTGGTGAAAACCAACCGTGGAGGCGACATCACCTACCACGGCCCCGGCCAACTCGTGGGCTACCCCATCGTGAGCCTGCGCGAACAGCGTGACCTGCACGCCTACCTCCGCCTGCTCGAGTCGGTCCTCATCGACACCGTGGCGGCGTTCGGTCTTCAGGCAACCCGGCGGCCCCGCCTTACCGGAATCTGGATCGGGACGCGCAAGCTCGCCGCCATCGGCGTGGCCGTCTCCAGCTGGGTCACCTACCATGGATTCGCCCTCAATGTGGATCCCGACCTGCATCACTTTTCCGGCATTATCCCATGCGGCATCACCGACGGAACCGTCACTTCCCTCGCCGCCGAACTCGGACCCTCCCCGAAAATGAATGCCGTTAAAGCCACCCTTATCGACACTTTTTGGCGACACCTGTCGGCCTCGAAATCCTCCCCTGGCGAAAAAGAAACAAACGACAATAAAACCCCTTGACGCCCCGAAGCCAGCAGCCTTTGCTTCGAGCCTTAATCCACGGGGTAGTAGCTCAGTTGGTTAGAGCGCCTGCCTGTCACGCAGGAGGCCGCGGGTTCAAGTCCCGTCTATCCCGCCATTTTCAAAGGCCCGCAAGCTCAACAGCTTGCGGGCCTTTTGCTTTTCGACCGACGGAAAGATACGAGCGTCGCCCCCTCTCAGCATCCCGCCAGCGATAAGGGGGCCTGCTTGCTTCAATGTCTTTGAGGGACATCCTTGCAATCGATCGAGCTCCATCCATCTCCAACGCTTCAGAGACTATGCAAATCGGTATCGACAGCTTCGTCATCAACAAACCGGATGCCCTCTCCGGAAAGACTCCAAGCACCGAGGAACGCATCGGGCATGTGCTGGAGGAGATCGAGTGCGCGGATCGGGCGGGTCTCGATGTATTCGGGATTGGAGAACACCATCGGGCTGACTTTGCCGACTCCGCCCCCGCCATTATCCTCGCTGCCGCCGCAGCCCGAACAAGCCGTATCCGCCTGACCAGTGCGGTCACTGTGCTGAGCGCCGATGATCCGGTTCGGGTGTTTCAGGACTATGCAACACTCGATCTGATCTCAAAGGGACGCGCCGAGATTATCGCCGGGAGGGGTTCGTTTACGGATGCTTACCCCTTGTTTGGCTATTCTTTTGACGACTATGATTCGCTCTTCTCGGAAAAGCTGGACCTCCTCCTCGCGATCCGCGCGAATCCTGAAGTCCATTGGTCCGGGAAGCACCGTGCTCCGCTGACCGGACAAGGCGTCTATCCGCGGCCTGTTCAGCCTTCCCTTCCAATCTGGATCGGTGTCGGGGGCTCGCCGCAGTCGTTCATCCGCGCCGGCGTTCTCGGGCTTCCTTTGATGGTTGCCATTATCGGCGGAACACCAGCCCGCTTCCGTCCGCTGGTGGACCTCTACCGGGAGGCAGGGCGCCAGGCAGGTCACCCTTCCGAACAGCTCAAAGTGGGCGTTCATGCCATCGGTTACGTGGCGGAGACACAGGAGCAGGCGGTGGCAGAGCTGGCACCCGGACACCTGCACAGCTTCAATGAGATCGGCAAGGAGCGCGGATGGGGTCCCATCACAATGGCCCACTTTGAAGCAGGCGTCTCCCCACAGGGCGCATTCCTCGTAGGCGATCCAGAATACGTCGCAAAGAAGATTGCCACCTACAATGCAGAGCTGGGCGGCCTGGCACGCGTCACTTTCCAAATGAGCGCAGCCAGCCTTCCCCATGACCGTCTGCTGAAATCGATCGAGCTCATCGGGACACAGGTAATGCCGCTCCTCGAATAAGAGCGCCGATCTGTTGCGCGGTTCTCACGACCTCTCCTTGTGTTCGTCGTTCTTTCGACGAAAGCTGCCGCCCGGGTATCAATCTCCCGAGGCATTTGCACCGAATGCAGTGGAGGGCTACGGTGGAACCGGCTTATGGGAGATCAATACAAAGGGGGAAGGGGGGCATCGAAAACGGATGGACCCAAGGACATCATGAAGGTCTGGCGCCTGTTCTTCCTCACCCTTTTTTTCGTCTTCTTTGTCCTCCTGTTGTGGCACGCCGTCACCGTGCTGTTGCTCTTCTTCGCCGGGGCTCTTTTCGCGGTCGCCCTGCGCTTTCTCAGTGACTTCATCAGCCGCTTTACGCCCCTGCCCCCGCTGGGAGCATTGACCCTGGTCCTCGTGCTTCTCATCGGCGGCGGCATCACGGCCCTCGTGTTCGCCGCCCCTTCTATCGCGGAGCAAACCCAGGGGCTGGTCAGCAACCTGAAGGAGTCTGTCTCAAGCATGTCCAAAGAACTGCGCGAAACAACGGCCGGTGCCCAGATCCTCGATTGGATCGAAGGCATGGGGGGCGAAGAGATGCCCAACCTATGGAACCGTATTGCCGGTGTATTCGCCACAACCTTCGGGGCCGTTACCACCTTCGCCCTGACCTTCCTTATTGCGATCTTCCTCGCTTACAACCCGACCCTCTACGTTGACGGCTTCCTGCGGTTGATCCCCATACCAAGGCGAAACCGCGCACAGGCGATCTTGTGCTCGATTGGCGATACCCTGCGCTGGTGGATGGTCGGACAATTGATTTCCATGGTGGTCCTGTCCATTTCCACCTGGTTGATGCTTTTGATCCTGGGGGTGCCGCTGGCATCGATCCTGGGCCTGCTCACAGGCTTGCTCACCTTTGTCCCTTATCTCGGACCCATCATAGCGCTTATCCCGATCCTGCTTGTGGCCTTTGTCGAGGGACCCACCCTTATGCTAACGGTCCTCGCGCTCTACCTGGTCGTTCAGAACCTGGAATCCTATGTTCTGATGCCCATCGTCTTTCAAAAGACAGTCCACCTGCCACCCGTCCTGACCATCATTTCTCAAATCCTGCTTGGTGCTCTCTTTGGTCTGGCGGGGATCATTCTAGCGACACCTCTCATGGCCTCCGGAATCACCCTCATCAAGAAGGTTTATGTGGAAGACCTGCTGGGCGATTCGATGGACAAGCCCGCTACGCGGAGGTGAAATTCCCCCGCCGGGAGCCGCAAGAAGTCGCAACCTCACAACCGTGGGGAATGGTCCATTCCCAAAGGCTTCAGCCAAAATTGCTTACCGCCGCCGACAGGGAATGTTTCGTTGGAGGCAACGAACCATGCGGGGGGTTTCCAGGGCAGCCCGAAAAAGCCGCTCCCGCCGCTCCCCTCGCGAATGGCCACGACGAAAAGCATCCGCAATGATGGCTGTTCCACGGCTCACTTCCATTGCTGAAAGCACAATACCGAGAGGAATCAAGCTCCGCCGCAGCCGGTCCAGAAGCGGCTGACCCGCTGCCCGCAGCCGCGGGCGTTGCGCTTCAGCGGCATCCGCCAACATCTGGATCTTCAATTCCTGGTCAGAGAGGCGAGACATTCACAATCCTTCTTCAAGGCCTCGCGCGAGGCTTCAAACGCCGGGCGCTTTTGACCGCCCAAGGCGATTCCCAGACAGATGATTCCAAGCAGCAGGAGAACGCCAACGAGAATCAAAAGCACCGTCGGACGATCATCCGCCGGGGCAATAAGAACGACAAAAGCCACCGCGGCAAAGAGGCACGCGGCCAGTGAGGCGGCACCGATCACCGCAAGGACAAGCGAGCGCAGGAGACGCATGCGCTCATACTCAATCTCAGCAACGAGCAACTGGAAGCGGGCCTCCACCATATTCGTCAAAGTGCTTCCGACCAAAGATAGAGAATGCAGGAGCCGCATGATACAAAGAAAGTGGGCAAATAACAGAACACAAAAAGGGCGAGCGCCGATTCAGCGGAACAGACGATCAATAAGAATCCCCACGCCCACCGCGATGGCTACAGCCCGCCATGGGTGCTGACGGATGTTATCCTCCACCGCTTCCGTTTGCTTTGAAGCCTCGGCGAGAAAATCGCTGCTGCATTCGCGCACAACTTTCATCTTCTTTTCCAACTCATCCTGGACGGTCCGGATCTTGTCCTGCACGGCAGCACCGGATGCATTCTTTGCTTCTTCGGCGAGATTCTGGGCATCCTCAATGACCCGCTTCAGGTCTTTGACGAGCTGTTCGCGGCTTTCCTTCACGGATCCGCCCGTGCTTGTGAGATCGGCTACTTTTGACATGGGTAATTACCTTTCTTTTATTTTGAGTGGTGCCCCTTTAACAAAGCATTCGTCGTACCAGCTTTGGCTATTTGAAGACATCCTCCGCATATACGCAACAAATACATTCTGGAGCCGCTCCGGAAGCGGCCCAATCGATAACGCACGCTCTCGATCAATCAGTCTTTCTCACAGCTCATCCAGGATAATGACCTCCGGCGAGGGCCTCATCCCGCATTTTGCAAGTGGCGCCACGCAAGATGCAACGTTCTGTCGGCCCCCAGTATTCCACCGTTACTTCGGCGCACTGAGGAGAAAGGCGTAGGGTTCCGTCCTCGGGGAGAGCTTAAGGAGCTTCATCCCGATCGAGATTATCGGGATCACAATGATCATGCCGATGATGCCCCACACAATGCCCCCGATGAGCAACCCGGCAAAGGTCACAAACGGATTCAGCCGAACATTGTTCCCAACGATCTTCGGCGTCAGAACATTCCCTTCGAGGATCTGAACAAGGCCGAAGAAAGCCAGCACCGCCACAGGATAATAGATACTGTCCTCTGTCGCCAAAACAAAGAGCGTGGGGAGAACAGACCCCAGGACAGGCCCCAGGTAGGGCACCAGGTTCAGCATGCCGGCAAACACACCGAAGAAGATTGCATGCTTCACCCCGATAAGGGAAAGCCCCACCGAATAGAGAACCGCGAGAATGGCCACGACCTTGATCAGCCCGACAAGGTAATCCTCCGCAACAACCCGCAAGGCCTCTGCATGCCGCTCGACTGTTGCCTGAGGGTGATGCCGGAATACCCGGATCATGGAATCCGAAAGGTGCTGCCGGTAATACAGAAAGAAGAAGACAAAGACAGGCACCAGAACCATGCCCACCATCGATCCGGCGAGCCCGCTCATGAATTTCAGCAACAGCATCCCGTTTCCCTTCAGGAAGTCGATCAGCCGCTCTTGATCAAACTCCGGGAAGATGGATTTTTCCAAATGCAACTGCCAACTCAGGTAGCGATCGATCCGTCCGATGTATTCGGCCACCCGCTCATTCGCCCCTTCGAGGCTGCCAGCGATGCTCGCGATCTGCCCCGTGGCCAATGCCACAAAAAAGAGAATGCCAACAATCAAGAGAATGACCGGGAGCATAGCGGACATGAACTTACCCGCACGGCGGCGCTCCAGCCACCGCGCAAGCGGCACCAACAGCATCGAGAAGAAGGCCCCGATCGTGAAAGGCACAAGAAAGCCTGCCCCAACGACGAGGATCAGGCAGATCAGACTCGCCAATGCAATGAGATAGAAAATGCGCTGGTAAACAGGTGGCTCGAAGGTCGACATGCGGCAAAGCTGGGTGAGCAAAGCCTAGCTCATCTTCTACCTCTCTGCCACCCCACCCTTGAGTTTTGGGGTCTCCTCCCTGAGACGCTCCAGAACAGGCTTCCATTGATCGGCCATACCCGCCTGAGACAAATCCGGAACAAACCCGAGTTGAAAGTAAACGGCCAACGCAGGGAGGCGAAAGCTATCGGTAAACAGATAGACGACGCGATACCCTCCTTGGACAAAGCGATGCAAGACTGCAGCACACACGCTTCGGCCCAGCCTCTTGCCCCTGTGATCCGGCGCAGAGGCCACCCAGCCCAGCTCACCCGCGAAGGGATGCTCCGGCAAAGGGCGGTGGTTGGCCAGCGCCGTGGCGACCAGCTCCCCGGTTCCCTCTGCTTCCACGACAAACCAGCCGTCCGACAGAACTGTTTTCAAAGCCGCCTCAACACTCTCATGCTCCCAGTCTTCGAAGCCCGCCTTTCGCATCAGGTCCACGTAACCACCGGCATCGGAAGGCCTCCCCGGACGCATCCGGTAACCCGCTGCCAAGGCTACCGGTGGGAGATCGCCCAGCCGCGCCTCCGGCCAGCGCATTCGCAACTGCACGCTTCCACCCGACGGCGGCACCCTCGCGTTCTCTGATTCACGGTTCTTCATTCGGATCACCTGCCTCTATCCATACGTAAAAAACAAAAGACCTCACGCCAACACAGCACGACACTCGCGCATCCCGCCTATCGGCCTCCGATTGATCCTGACTTCATAAGCTGCAAAATCTCATCCCGCTTCGGAATCGATGGCTGGGCCCCGGCGCGTGTGACAGCGAGTGCTGCCGCCGCAGTGGCAAAGCGCACCGCCGCCGCCAGGTCCTTGCCTTCCCCGAGCGCCACCGCCAGCGCGCCACAAAAGGTGTCGCCTGCGGCGGTTGCATCGATGGCCCTGACCGAATAAGCCGGGACCTGAATCACATCGCCCGCCGTTGCCACAAGTGCGCCCTCAACGCCCAGAGTCAGAACGACAAAACGATGCCTGCCGGAGGTCAGAAGCTCGCGGGCCGCACCGATCATATCGGTCGCATCCTCACGGCCCAGAAGAGCCGCCGCTTCCGTTTCATTGACAACTAAACCATGAATCCGCTCGTCCCGCCGCAAGGTCAGATCCACAGCAGGCGCGTAATTGAACAGCACAGGAACATGATGCGTCGCCGCGAGATCGAGAATGCGTTCGTTCGCCTCCGTCGGGGTCTCCATTTGCAGAACAATCCAGTCACTTCCTTCGATTGCGCGCTCGCAAGAAGACACAAACTCGGGTGTCACTTCGGCGTTGGCACCCGGAGCCACTGAAATGTAATTATTGCCTGACGCATCGACCATGATGAGGGCGCTGCCCGTGCTCACGTTCTCGCACTCCTTGATGTGCTCGAGATGCAGCCCATCGCTGGAAAAGCTATCCAACATCCGCTGGGCGTTGGGATCGTTCCCGACCGCGCCCACCCAGGTTGTGTCTCCCCCGGACCGCGCCGCGGCCACCGCCTGGTTTGCGCCCTTCCCTCCAAAGGCCTGAAAGAAATGCCCACCCCCAACAGTTTCCCCTTTGCCCGGCAAGCGCGGGACTTGCATGACAAAATCAACGTTGGCACTCCCCAGCACACAGATCTTTGGTTTCATTGCCCTACCTCCGCCCCTGGAAAGCCCAGGCGTCAATTCGAAATCGAACCGCCTTCGCCGACCCCACCCGGCCAAAGCGACTGCCATCACGACACTTCAACCGCGCTTCCAGGCTGCTCCATCCGACGAAAGCGCCGCAAAACTCCATGCCTTGGCGAAAGCAACACCACCAGGAGGAACAGAATGCCTGCCACAACCGCCATCATCCCCGAGGTGGATGTTTCAGGCTGACCGAACCAACCGGGCACAACCAATGCACTGACATGTCCGAGCGCGGCGCAGAGGATTCCAATGAGAACACTGAGAACGAGCATGTGCGACAGCCGATCCGTCAAAAGATGAGCTGTTGCCGGGGGCACGATCAACATGGCGATCACCAGAATGCTCCCAACGGCCTCAAACGAAGCCACCGTTGTCACCGCCACAAAGATCATAAGGAGGTAGTGCATCAACCCTGCCGGAATACCCAGCGTCGTCGCCAGTTCCGGATCAAAAGAACTGATTCTCAATTCCTTGAAGAGCAGAACGACAAAAGCCACATTTGCCAAGAGGACGCTGCCCAAGACAAGGCTCGCACGCGGAATTTCAAGCGTCCTCCCCAGGACCGACCACTCGGCCACGACATCGAGCGGCGTCAGCTCGATCGCCCCGAAGAGCACGCAACCCGGATCCAGATCCACCTGGTTCGCACCTTTCTCAATGAGGAGCAACCCGAGAGCAAACAGTGTGGTAAAAACAATGCCCATCGAGGCCCCCCGGTCAACATTGCCCAAGCGAGTGACCCATTGGGTAAAGACCGCCGTCAAGACACCAATGACCGCCGCACCCACAAACATCATCACACTGGCCCGGCTCCCGGTGATCATAAAGGCGAGAGCCAGTCCGGGCAGAACGGCATGGCTGATGGCATCGCCCATCATACTCATCTGGCGCAAAACGAGGAAGCTTCCCACCAGAGCACAAGACGCGGCGCACAGGGCTCCCACGACCACGATCCAAGTATCAAATGTGTACCATTCCATAACTACCGAATGGGATGTGGGCTTTGGGGCACACGCTGATCACCAATCTCCACCGCTTGCGGGAGCGCTGCCTCAAGTTGCCTGACCAAGGCGGATCCAAGGACGTGCTCCACCGTATCAGCGTCGCGATCGACGTGCGATGGCGCGACATCAGCGTATTCCATCAAGTATATTTCCCAAAGCCGGTGATTCCGCGTGACACGAGCGGCCCCACGAAGCCCCGCTTCAGTCAGGCGAACCTCGTCACGCTCCAAGCGTTCGATCAGGCCTTCCCGATAAGCATGGCGCGCAATACGATTCAACTTCTGGAGCGTCCACGACCGCTTTGATTGAAGTTCTCTCCACGATACGGCCAGGTCCGACTCGGCATGAACCTGCCCGGTTTCCTCCCGCTTCTCCAGAAGCTCATAAACGGCGCGGAGCAAATGCTGCCGCTCGACGCGTCGCTTTAACGAACGCGAGCGCAACCATCGGGCCACGACACCCCGGTCGGGTCCGGCCATTAAGCTCACGACAAAGATACCCGCCGCGGTCAGAACAATAATGGCCCCCGCTGGAAGTCCCACCAAAGAGGCACTAATAGAGGCCCCGACCCAGCCACTCACAGCACCGATGAGCGCCGCGAGAGCAAGCATCACTCCCAGCCGTTGGGTCCACATCCGCGCCGAGGCGGCCGGGATGATAAGGAAGGCTATGATAAGGACAACCCCCACAGCCTGGAGACCGACCACCGTTACAGCCGTTACGAGAACAAGCATGAGAACATCCAGCGTCTTTACGGGCCAGCCCTGCGAACGGGCGTAGCCTTCGTCGAAGCACAACAGGCGAAACTCCTTGAAGAGCAGCAGAGCAGCCAGAGTCGAGACACCTGCCACCACGCAGATCAGGTTGAAGTCGGCCCGCACCATCGAAGCCGTCTTGCCATACAGAAAGGAGCCAAGCCCGGCCGAACTCGATCCGGGAAGATTCTGCACCACGCCCAAGAGAGCGACCCCGGCCCCGAAGAAAACGCTCAAGACAATGCCCATGGCGGCATCGTCTTTCAAACGGGTGAAGCTGCGCACCATCAAAACCATCACGCACCCGAAGCCCCCTGTAATGGCCGCCCCCAAAAGAAGTGCCGGAAGCGATTTTCCTGCGCCGCCGAGCGCCGTCACGATAATAAAAGCCAACGCAATCCCCGGGAGAGTGGCGTGTGACAACGCATCACCCATCAGCGAACGCCGCCGCAAGAGGAGAAAGGTTCCCACGATCCCACTGGCGATACCGAGGAGAGCCGTCGAAAACATCACCAACCGCGTGTTGTAGTCCCTCAAGAAGAGCAAATCCGCCCACCGCTCCCGCCCCATCCCGAGGAATGGAAATGGCTGCCGAACCCAATGCCCCCCCTCGGGGCCACCCCACGCAAGCACCGTCATCATCAACAACAACCCCGGCACCATGATCATGCCCGCACGCACCCTCATTCCCGGTCCAACGATTTCCGGATCGCCGCCGCCGCTTCGCTCAGCACCGTTAGCCGACCAC
>CAYOIB010000018.1:0-36280 GCA_964403935.1 uncultured Puniceicoccaceae bacterium
TTGCCGGGGATGTCGACACCCAGAATTCGTGGCATAATCAGTGGCTTTCGGACGAGTGGTTTTTGTCGTGTACACAGAAAAGCGCGGACGCCCCTGCGATTTGGGAAAAACGAAGAACAAAGATTGAGCCGTTTGCCCTGTCAAGCGGTTTTCCGAAAACTTTCGCTTGCTTCCCCGGCTTACCTGCCCTCGAGCTCAGTCCTGTGCTTACGATAGAGCCCGCGGAACTGATGGTAGGATAACCCCAACCGTTTAGCGGCATTTCCCTGATGGAAACGAGCAGCTTCCAAGGCTTGGCGAAGCGAGGCAAGCTCCAATCGCAGGACAGCCTCGGGCAGGGATTCACCCGCGCGAAGCGGAGGCACCTCAGGCTCACTGCCCGAGGCCCCAACCTTGGCTCCCCCCTCCATCGATCCGGCGACCGAAGGCAGGCCTTCCAATCGGGGAGTTCCGCCCGCTCCGAGTTGACTACGCGAGAACGGATCAAAATCGATACTTAAAATCTCCGGGCCGTCACAGCGATAGACCGCACGTTCAATCACATTCTTGAGTTCCCGGATATTCCCCGGCCAAGGATAGGCCTCGAGCTGATGCTCCGCGGCGAGCGACAACCGCGGCACCTCCCGCCCGAGCTCCATGGCCATACGGGCGATGAAATGGTGCGCCAAAAGAAGGATGTCCGTGCGCCGCTCCCTTAAGGCGGGCAGACACAAGACCTCAAAGCTGAGGCGGTCCAAGAGATCAGCCTTGAACATGCCCGCTTCGACCCGCTGCGGAAGATCAGCATTGGTCGCGCCCACAAGGCGCACATCGATCTGAACAGGCTCGCTTCCGCCAACGCGCTCGAATTCGCCATATTCGACCACGCGCAGGAGCTTTTCCTGGACCGGCATGGGGATCAGCCCAATCTCATCCAGAAACAGCGTGCCTCCTTCCGCCGCCTCGAAGCGCCCCACCCGCCGACGCTGAGCCCCTGTGAAAGCCCCCGATTCGTGGCCAAACAGTTCAGACTCCAAGACCCCAGGTGAAAGAGCCGCACAATTCAAGGCCACAAGCGGTCCCTGCCAACGCAAAGAGAGGTAATGGAGCCGATGGACTGCCAACTCCTTGCCCGTGCCTCGCTCGCCAACAACCAGAACAGGCCGATCAACCTTGGCCACGCGGGACAAACGCTCATTGAAAGCAACAAAGCTCTCCGACTCACCCAAGGGGTCCGCCCGGCGGTGCGCTTTCCAGATGCCGGGACGGGGCGGGGCATTTTCATGAGACTCAAGAGGCATAACCAACAAAATACTGGTTAATTTCGCCATTGTCTGGCGACATTATTCAGGCCTGCCATGACTTGCTAAAACTCAAATCGTTGGCTTCAAAGTGCTTACAGAACCAAAACAAACTGGCACGATCCTTTCTATACCTCTTCCAAGCCCGCATCCTGCGGGAAGCAATAAAAACAGGAGAGAACCCATGGGAATTTTTTCACGCTTCAGAGACATTATCAGCTCGAATCTAAACGCCATGCTTGAGAAGGCCGAGGACCCTGAAAAACTTATCAAGCTGATGATCCAGGAAATGGAGGACACCCTCGTTGAAATGAAAGCGTCCTGCGCCTCCGCCATGGCAAACCGGGCCCGGATTGAACGCCACCTGGAAGCCGCTGAGAGCCGCGCGGAGAACTGGGGAGCGAAAGCCCGCCTCGCCCTGGAGAAGGGACGGGAAGATCTCGCCCGGGAAGCCATTCAGGAAAAGCAGAGCCTCCTGCTCGAAACAGAGCGGCACCAAAAGGAACAGGATCATTTCGCCACCCTGATCGATCAGTACCAGCTTGATATCAGGCAACTCGAAGAGAAACTCCAGGGGGCCCGCAACAAGCATCGGGTCCTGGTGGAGCGCCACATTCATGCCCGCAAGCGGAACATCGCTCAAAATCACATCCGGAAGGCCGATAGCTCAAGTGCTTTCGCACGCTTCGAACAATTTGAAAACCGGATAGACCGAATGGAAGCGGACGCCGACCTGGTAAACTTCGGCCGGAAGCCGACCCTCGAAGACGAGTTCAGCAAGCTTCAACGAGACGACAACGTGGAACGCGAACTCGAAGAACTGAAGAGATCGCTTGAGACACCCCAAACAAAAGCTTAACCAGAGAGTGCGGATCCCTCCGCATACCCCGCTCCAGCCACCTTCGTCCCAATGAACGCAAACTTCGTCGCTCTCGTCGCCGTCCTCTGTATGGTCGCGCTGCCGATTCTCGCCCTCACAATGATGGCGATGGCCTGGATTCTTCGAGGCTCCCGCAGAGGCTCCACAGAGGTCGAGGAAACAGCCCTCATTCAGGACATCCACCGGTCCTTGACCCGCCTTGAAAGCCGGATAGACGCCCTTGAAACGATTGTCCTCACGAAAGAGCGCAAACCGCGCGCACATCCCTGATCCCTTTCCACCACCCCACATGTCCAGCACCCACACAACCCGCTCCCTCTACCGCTCCCGCTCCGGATGGATCTTCGGTGTCTGCCAAGGCATCGCGAACTTTGCCCGGATTCATGTCTTCTGGGTCAGGCTCCTCATGGTCCTGGCCTGGATCATGACCAGCTTCATTCCCGTCCTGATCATCTACATCATGGCCGCGATCTTCATGAAGCCTGAGCCCCTGCGCCCGACAACTGACGATGGGGAGTGGGAGTTCTATAATACCTATGTGTCGAACAGAAAGGCGGCCCTGGGCCGACTGAAATCGCGCTTCGACGACCTTGAGCGCCGAACCCGGCGGATTGAAGACGTGGTGACCGACCGCGAATACCATTGGGACCGCCGGTTCCGGGCGCAGGAATAGGGCGACAGAGACAGCGCTCACGCAGGCTCAATCCCCCTTGGCGAAACGAGTCTCCGCTTTTTCACTGGACTGGAGAGAGGGTGACACGTAGAAAGCAGCTCAGAATCGCAAACACCCTGTTGTCCGGCACGAGACCGGTCCCGAATTCAACTAATGTCGGCCACTCGTCTGATTTCTCTCCAAGCTCATCCCTTCTTCGAAAAGATTGATTCCGCACGCCTCAAGCCTCTCCTCGAGGCAGCAGAAGTGCTGAGCTTTCAAGACAAGAGCACGGTCTTCGATGAAGGTTCACCCGCCGATGCGCTTTTCCTCATTCTTAGCGGGCGCGTGGCCTTTCGTAAACTGCTTCCAAGCGGCGACTACCTGACCGTCAGTTTCAGCGGCGTCGGCGAACACTTCGGCGAGGTGGGTGTCCTCACACGGGAACCGCGATCGCTCCGGGCCGAGACCCAGGGAGAAGCGGTGATTGCCCGCATCAGCGGCAACGCTCTCGTCGAATACATGAAGACCCTGCCGGGGCCGGTCGACGCGCTCCTGCAGAGCCTTATCCGCCACCTTCATGAGACGACCCGACAGTATGTCGGCGACATGCTTCACAAGGAGAAGATGGCCGTTGTGGGCTCAATGGTGAACACCATCATTCACGACTTTAAGAACCCCTTTTGCCTGATCAGCCTGAGCGCCCAGATTCTCCGTCAGAAGGTGCCGGATCCCGAGACGGCCCAGCTGTGCAACAATATCGAAGATCAGGTGGAGCGCATGGTCGACATGGCCCGGGAACTCGCGGAATTTTCGCGCGGGGAGACTTCACTCAACAAGACGCGTCTGAACCTTCGGGACCTGATCACCGATTTTCAACGCCTGAACTTCCCCTACTTCGACAACGACAGGATCACCCTTTCGGTTAATGTCCCTCACGTGGAGTTCTTTGGCGAGCGCGCCAAAATGCTCCGCGTCATTCAGAACCTGGTCGGCAATGCCGTGGATGCCTTTGGTGATGAACCTGGAACCATTGAGATCTCTGCCGAGCTCCTGCAGGATGAACACGCCTTGGAACTGCGCATCAAGGACAACGGGAAAGGCATTCCAGAAACCATCCGCGACCGCTTCTTCGATCCATTCGTGACCTATGGGAAAAAAGAGGGCACAGGCCTCGGGAGTGCGATTGCCAAGTCAATCATCGAGTCCCATGACGGCAGCATTCGGTTCCAAACGGAGACCGATGTCGGAACAATCTTCATTATCCGTCTGCCGCGCGCCTGAAGCGACACATTGGCAGATTAAAAGACGATACATCCTGCCACGCCCGATACACGCCTCAAGCGGCCGTCCCCCGATCCGACGCCTTTTCGGGAATGGGTCCCCCAACCTCCGGAAGCTCAAGCTCTACCCGAAAAATCGATCCCCCGCCCTCGCGTGAACTTACGGTGATTTTGCCGTTCATCGCTTCCGCCGTCCGTTTGGCAATGGCCAGTCCCAGCCCGGCCCCTTCATAGGCCCGGGCGGCACCAGCCTCCACCTGAAAGAAGGGTTCGAAAATCTGCTCATACAGATCCGGTGGTATTCCAACCCCGGTATCCTTTACCTCGATTCCGAGGCGGTGAACCGTCCCGTGCTCGACAACAGATGTGACGGAGACTTCGACCTTCCCCGAAGGAGTGAACTTTACGGCGTTTGCGACCAGGCTGAATAACACCTGGTGCAGACGCCTGTGATCGCCCAGAAACAGCCTTTCCTCCATGCCACCTAAGTTGACCTCAAAGGACAGGCCCCGTTCCTCCGCTTCTACGGAAATCAGGTTCTCCACCGAGGCCACCAAGTCGCCGATCGTAAACGCCTGGGATTCAAGTTCAGGCTTGTCCTCCTCGACCAAGGTGAAGTCCAGGATATCACTGACGAGGGTGGATAGGTGGCGCGCGGAATTTCGGATGCTCTCCACGCACTCCCGTTGCTCTTCGTCGAGAGCCGTCTCGAGAAGCAAATCGGTGAAACCCAGGATCGGATTCAAGGGGGTGCGCATCTCATGGCTCATCAACGAAAGAAACTCAGCCTTGGCGATGTTGGCCGCCTCTGCCGCGATACGTGCCTGAGCCAACTCATTGTCGCGCGCTTTGCGCTTGGTCACTTCACGCAAGATGGCGACAAAATGGCTGCACTCGCCCGCACGATCGAAAACCGGAGACAAGTCGACCTCCACCCAGAACGGAGCGCCGGACTTCGTATATTGGATCAGCTCTGACCGAACCGGACGCGCGGCTTCAATGGCTTCCTGTAGCCGGGAAATTTCGGCCTGATCCGTTTTCGGCCCTTCCAGAAGGCGCGGCGTCCGCCCCAGAATCTCTCTCAGGCTGTACCCCGAACGCCGGGCAAAGGCTTGGTTGACATACAGAATTTGCTGATCCGAATCAGAGGCCTGCAACCGCGTCACCATCACCATGTCGTTGACATGAGCGAGGCAGGTGTCGAGGAGGCGCATCCGCGATTCCGACTCCTTCCTCACGGAGATATTCCTCGCGTAGAGAACAAGCCCCTCCGCAGTCGGCGTCGCGTGAAACTCAACCCACTGGCCCGAAGCCTTCAAGCGCTCCTGCAGGGAAGATTCCTGCGCCCCCTCCAAGGCTGCCCGAAGCCAATCGCGAAGCCGTGAATTCGCCAGCGAGGGCCACAGGTCCCAGAGCCTGCAGCCGATCAAAGCCTCCACCTCCGCATCCATCAATCCGGCAAACCTCCGGTTGCAAAAGGTGATGCGCCAGTCCCGGCCCATAGCACAAACTCCATCAAGCAACCCTTCCAGCGCGGCCTCCAACCGCTCCCCGTTTTCCTGGGCGACACGCTCGGCCACTTCGCCTCGCCTGCATTTCCTGCCCACCATAAGAACATCTTCGCCACGGCCGAAAAGCTTCCACTCGACGGTATACGCCATCTGCTTGGGCCCAATCATCGAAAGCACAATCTCCCGGAGGCCATTCATGCAATGGGATACCTCCTGCCTGAAGTCGTCACGATCGTCCTCTCGTACCCAAAGCTCGAGAGCCTTGCCCCTCACATCGTCCGCCTCCAACCCCACAAGCTGCTCAAAGGCGCTGTTTGCGGAGAGAAGCTTTCCCTTGGAAGACACCCGGCAGAACAACTCCGTCGCCAAACTGAAAAAAGCCTCCTCATCAGAAGCTTCGGCTCTTGGCACCTCCTGCCCTTCGGTCTTACCGGCCTTCACTGCTGCCGATAAGCGTAAGCGGGATCGTTCAAAGAGCTTCATCATAGGTAATCATTTTGATGATTGATGAGGGCGTGGCTTCACGCAACCCAAAAACAGGGTCAATACCCTAATCAGGAAGCCACTGAGACAAAGTTACGCCCCTTTCCGATTGCCCTTCACGGTCCGGCACCACATACGTGGTTCCACCAATGACGACCTCACGACTGACTTTCCTCGGTGCGGCGGGCACGGTAACCGGTTCGCGACACCTCCTCGAGATGAGGGATAAACGCTTTCTGATCGATTGCGGACTCTTCCAGGGCCGAAAGGCCGACCGCCTCAAGAATTGGACCCCCTTCCCCATCCCCGCCACCGAGATTGACGGCATCTTTCTGACCCATGCTCATATTGACCACACCGGCTTCCTCCCCCGGCTTAAAGTCGAAGGCTACGAGGGTCCGATTTGGTGCACCGATGCCACCGCTGACCTTGTGCAGATCCTTCTCCCCGACACCGGGCACCTTCAGGAAGAAGAAGCCCGGTGGGCCAACAAACGTGGGTACAGCAAGCACAAGCCGGCAAAGCCCCTCTTCTCAAAGGCCGATGCGGAAGCCACCCTCCCTCTCTTGCAGTCTGTTGCCTACGGAACCCATATCGTTCCCGTTCGTCACGTCCGGGCAAAGTACCGCGATGTGGGACACATCCTTGGTGCCGGCTTTCTCGATATAAAATCCGTCGGCGTCGGAAGAAGCCGAAAGATTGTCTTTTCAGGTGACCTCGGACGTCCCCAGGACGCCCTCCTTCGGCCACCTGCCCAACCTTACAACGCAGACTACCTCGTGCTCGAGTCGACCTATGGAAACCGGCTTCATGAAGAGCAGAATACGCGTCGCGCTCTCGCCCAGGCAATACATGAGGGCGTGGAGCGCGGGGGCGTCATTGTCATTCCTTCCTTCGCGGTAGGCCGGGCGCAGAGCCTCCTCTATATGATCCGGGAGATGGAAGCCACCGGGGAGATACCGGAACTGGATGTCTACCTTGATTCGCCCATGGCCCAGGATGCCTTGCGGGCCCACGCCTCCCACACGCGGGACTTCAACTTGAATGCACGGAAGCTCACCCTCCGGGGCATCGATCTCTTTTCCACCAAGCGTCTGAAGCTGACGAGTAGCCGGGCGGAATCCATTGCCATCAATCGCATCAAGGAGCGCGCCTTGATCATCTCCGCCAGCGGCATGGCCACCGGCGGGCGGATTCTTCACCACCTTGCCGAACGGCTTCCTCATCCCGAGAACACCGTCCTCATTATCGGGTACCAGGCGGAAGGCACTCGGGGAAGGTCGTTGGTTCAAGGTAAAGAAACCATCCGCATGTTTGGGGGCGATGTCCCGGTGCGTGCTCACGTCCAGCAGATCGAAGGTTTCTCCGGGCACGCGGACTACGAGGAAATCATGGCCTGGCTTCTCGGCTTCAATCGCCCGCCGGAGCGAACTTTCCTGGTTCATGGTGAGCCCGCCGCCCGGGAAGCCCTGGCCTCCCATATCCGCAGCCAATTTGGCTGGGACGTGACCATTCCGGAGGAAGGCCATTCCGTCGTCCTCGACCTGTAATCCGGCACCGGCTTCAAGGCTCAGGGAAAGAGCTTTCTTCCGATAAGCTTCTCAAGCTCCACCGCCAGAAACACAACCAAGCCAATACCCAGCGTTGAAAACAGCGCAAGGGCCGAGATCGCCTCCGCACCAAACCACAAGTGCATGATCGGAACATACGTGAAGGCCAACTGCGCAAGCACGATAATGCCCACCGCAAGAGGGATGTAGGGGTTCCCCGTCAACAGATCCCGGCGAAAGGCTGATCCGCGGATGGACCGGCAGTTGAAAAGGTAGAATATCTGCCCGCTGATCAACACATTGACGGCCATTGTTCGGGACTGTTCCAAAGGATAACCCGTGCGCTGGCTCCAGAAAAAAACACCAATGGTACCGGCCATGATGATCACTGACACGAAACCAATGCGCCAGGCAAAGAAAAGGGACAGGATGGGTGCGGCGGGATTCCTTGGAGGTCGCGCCATGAGATCATCATCCGCCGGTTCGAAAACCAGGGAAAGGGCCAGCGTCACTGCACTGACCATATTGACCCAGAGAATCTGAGCCGGGGTTAAGGGCAATGTCATGCCTCCGATAATAGCAACCATGACCACCAGAGCCTGACCCCCATTTGTCGGAAGAATAAAAAGGATCGATTTCTTGATATTATCAAAGACACGACGCCCCTCCTCGATGGCATGCTCAATGGTGGAAAAATTATCATCGGTGAGGACAACCTTAGCGGCCTCCTTGGCTGCTTCAGTCCCTTTGATTCCCATCGCCACCCCCACATCAGCTGCTTTGAGCGCAGGGGCATCATTCACACCGTCGCCCGTCATCGCTACGATGGTTCCCCCGGCCTGGAGAGCTTTGACCAAGCGCAGCTTGTGCTCGGGACTGGTGCGGGCGAAGACATCCACATCCCTGGCTGCTTGCTGCAGTTCCTCATCTGACATGCCTTCAAGCTCTTTCCCGCTCAACGCCTGATCCGTCCCCCGAAGCCCGATCTGCCGACCGATGGCAGCGGCTGTTTGCTTATGGTCTCCCGTGATCATCTTCACCTGAATCCCCGCCTCATGACAGGTCTCCACCGCGGCTACAGTCTCCTCCCGAGGAGGATCCATCAGGCCCCATAGTCCAACAAAAGTGAACCCTTCGTTCAGGTCATCATGCCCCAGATCATCCGTTTCCCCTGAACACGTCTTTACCGCGAGCGCCAGCATACGTTCACCCTTTCCAGCGAGCTCATCCAGGGTTGCCTCCCAATGCCTTGTGTCCAGATCCTCTTCTCCATCCAACCCGATCTGATTCCGGCAGCGCCTGATGACAACCTCTGGTGCTCCCTTGAGAAAGACCCGTCGCGCCTTCTCCGGTCCCTCGTTCAGCGTCGCCATGTATTTGTGATCCGACTCAAAGGGAACCGATGCCAAGCGCGCCCATTCTTTGGATACGGAGTCCCGATCCAACCCGGCCTTTCGAGCCAGTGCGAGCAGAGCACCCTCTACCGGGTCACCTTCTACAAACCATTGGCCCTCCTTTTCCCGCAAGGTGGAGTCGTTGCATAGAATACCGCCGATGAGCATTTGATCCAGGACCGGGTCATCTTCCAGACTCACCTCTTCCTCCTCTCTTGAGATTGTCCCCTCGCTTTCATAGCCCGTGCCCGTGACCTCGTATCGCCGATCGCCGACTTGGAGATGCTTGACGCTCATTTCTCCCCGCGTGAGCGTACCCGTTTTGTCAGTGCAGATGACACTCACCGCCCCAAGAGTTTCCACTGCAGGCAAACGTCGGACGATTGCCTTGCGCTTGGCCATGGATTGAACCCCGATGGCCAATGTTATTGTCAGAATTGCGGGGAGCCCTTCCGGAATGGCCGCCACCGCCAGCGCCACCACAGCCAGAAACATTTCAGAAAGCGTATTCTCCCGGACAAAGAAGCCGAAGAGGAACGTCGCCGCGCTGAGGCCGAGGATGAAGAGAGTCAGGACTCGACTAAACTGCTTGATCTGCCTCAAGAGAGGCGTCGTGACTTGCTCGGCACTTTCAGTGAGCTCATTGATCTTGCCGATCTCTGTCGATTGTCCGGTAGCGACGACCAGACCTGAAGCCCGGCCGTAGGCCACGAGCGTTCCTGAAAAGACCATTCCGTGCCGATCCCCCAGAGCGGCCTCTTCCACACTCTCATCCTCCGTTTTGTCGACCGTCATCGATTCGCCGGTCAGGATGGATTCGTCGACACGGAGCGAACGAACATCGAACAAGCGCAAATCAGCGGGCACCTTATCCCCGGGCCTGAGGTGGACGACGTCCCCCGGCACGAGTTGCGTTGCCTCGATCTGCTGCCGTCGGCCGCCGCGGGTGACCCTCGCCTCGGGGGAAAGAAGGTTTCGGATGGCTTCCAGAGCCTGTTCGGCTTTGCCCTCCTGAAAGAAGCCAATAACCGCGTTTATAATGACCACGGCAAAAATGACTCCGGCATCCACCCAGTGCTGGAGAAGCAGCGTTACGCTGCCAGCGGCAAACAGCACGTAGATCAGAACATTGTGAAACTGCAGAAGGAAACGTTTCCAGGCTGGTATCGCCCTCGCCCCGGCAAGCGTGTTCTCCCCGTGTTCCTCCAACCTGCGGGCCGCCTCATCTGCAGAGAGTCCCTCCCGAGAGGCAGAGATTCGCTCAAAGCACGCCTCCACTGAAATAGCATGCCAAGGATTCTGGTGTTCTGCAGCCCGGTTCTTTTCTGCCATGCAGAACTCATAGCTGAAACCCGCCGTGGATGCGAACGAGGCAGGCAATTCCTTGACGCCTTCCGCCCTTTCGCTCCACACCGGCCTATACGTCGCGTCGGCCTTCGAGGGCGCTTCGCAGAGTGGTGGCATCGGCGAAGACAATCCCGCCACCACTCGGCAGCCCAAAACCAATCCGACTCAACCGGATGTCGCGGCCCTCCAGGAAGGTCCGCTGGATGTAGTGGCAGGTCGCCTCACCTTCGATGTCATTGGAAAGGGCGAGGATGATTTCCAGCAATTCAGCATCCGCGCAGCGTTCGCCGAGAGACGCCATGTTCAGCTGCTCCGGTCCCACTCCGTTGAGCGGGGAAAGCTTGCCGTGCAGAACGTGGTAAACGCCGCGGAAAGCCCCGCTTCGTTCAATGGCCATCAGATCAGGAACGGTTTCGACAACACACAAATGCCTGTGATCCCGCTTGTGATCGGCACAGATCTCACAAGCTTCTTCTTCACTCAAGTTGCCGCAGCGCTGACAGCGCCGCACCCGCTCGCCCGCAACCCGAAGCGCCTCCACCAGCGACGGCAGCCGTTCCGGCTTCTCGACAAGCAAATGCAAGGCCAAGCGCTCCGCCGAGCGGTAGCCCAGCCCGGGAAGTTGCTTCAGCAACTTGTGAAGGGTTTCGAAATGCGGTGTCAAAAGAGGCTGGGCATGCCAGGAATTTGCATGCTTTGGGTGACTTCTGAAACCGCTTCCTCATTGAGCTGACGCGACCGCTTGATCGCCTCGCACACCGCCTCCGTCACGGCTTCCTCAACCACGGCGACTTCCTCCTTCAGGAATTCCGGATCAAACTTGATCGACTGAATCTCCTGCTGAAGAGAGACGGTCACTGTCACCGCCCCACCCCCACTGGATAGCTCAATTGTCTTGTCAGCCAATTCCGCCTGAACCGCCTCGAGCTTCTTCTGCATCTTGGCGGCTTGTTTAAGAAGTTTTCCCATTCCTGCCATGGGTGAAAAGGAGGTCGACGGCCGCCATGGCGTCAAGCGCTTAAGGCCGAGTTCACCATTGTCAGCGCCATCGACAACGCACACTTTGCCATGATGAGCAAGGGTTCGAAGACGAAGTGCATCGGCATCCTCACCGCGGGCGGCGACTGCCCAGGCCTGAATGCCGCTATCCGCGGAGTGGCCAAGGCTGCCTTACACTACGGGATCCGAGTATTAGGCGTTCAGGACGGCTTTCGCGGCCTCGTGGAAAACCGCTTTCTCCCCCTGGACGACCGGATGACCAGCGGGATCCTGACCTACGGGGGCACCATCCTCGGGACAAGCCGGGACAAGCCCCACAAGATGGCGATGGGTGGCAAGGTCATGGACATGACCGACGTCGCCATCGCCAACGCCCGGCACCATCAAATTGATTGCCTGGTTTGCTTGGGAGGAAACGGAACCCAGAAGAATGCGCTCCACCTGCATCGGGCCGGGGGCCTCGATGTCCTCACCCTTCCTAAGACGATCGACAATGATGTGGCTGAAACCGATGTCTCTTTTGGTTTCGATAGCGCTCTCGGAATCGCCACCGAAGCCATCGACCGCCTGCACACCACGGCCACAAGCCACCACCGGGTAATCATCTGTGAAGTGATGGGGCACGACGCCGGATGGCTCGCTCTCGGCGCGGGGATTGCGGGCGGAGCCGACGTCATTCTGATTCCGGAGATCCCCTATGACCTCGAGATCGTGGCCGAGCACCTGATTGAACGCCGCCAGCACGGAAAACGTTTTTCAATTGTCGTGGTGGCCGAAGGTGCCCGCTCCCAGAGCGATCTCGCAACCAACAGATCCGGTAACGGGAGTAAGACCCCGCCCAACGGGGAGACATCATCGCAAACAGCGACTGATACCGAAACCGATCCCCTTGATACCGATGAAATCCAGCTTGTTCAGGAATCTCAGGACAGCCGGATTGCCCGGCAGTTGCAACGACTGACCGGCATCGAAGCGCGCACCACCTCACTCGGTCACGTCCAGCGCGGGGGCACCCCTTCAGCGGCCGATCGACTGCTTTGCACACGTCTCGGAACCCTGGCAGGGCAGCTTCTATACGAAGGCCGCTACAACCAGATGATTGCGATCCGCGGGAGTGCATGCACCCCAGTGCCGCTCGAACTTACCGCCGGCAAGAAGCGCCTCGTCCCGGAAGGCCATCCCTGGATCCGCACCGCTCATCTGGTCGAGACCAGCTTTGGTGTCAGGATGTAAAGGCCCGATGCCCAGGCCGGAAAGGGCTGGCTGGGGGAACAAAAGGCGCTTATACCCGCCTCAATCGGACCAAGGCCAGGCCCAGCACCATCAGGCCGACAGCGAGCGCGTAAACCCGCGGCTCAGGAATGGCACTGACAGCAAAGATCGCCGCCCGGGAATTCGCCCCTCCCGAAGCAAATTCAAATTCGATGCTCGTCAGGACCCGGCTCTGATCGGCCACCGCAAGCTCAATCGTGTGCTCGAAGAACCGGGGCTTACCCGCCGAATAGTCAAAGACATCGGTGCTCCGATTTATCCGGCCGAATCCCGAGACGAACCCGTTCCGATTAGCAAACCAGTCATAAAACTCCACGGAACCGGAAACAGAGCTCCCTCCATCCTGAAAATTGAGCGTATAATTGATGGTGGAGCTCCCGTTCGCACTTGTCCCCAAAAATGATACCTGCGTGAAAGCCCCGGGATTCACAAATGCGAGCGTGCCTGACGACGTGCCCGGCTGGCCCGAATCATAGGAATCCGGCCGGAGAACCAGAGCGTTCAAACCTCCATAATCAGCCAACTGATAGCTGTTCCCGTTCTCTCCGACAATCAATCCGCTCGATGGCAGACCCGATCCCTGGGGCGCAGCCCCTGTAACTGAGGAAACGAAGTCCGCCGAATAAAACGCATGCATCGGCTGCCCCCGGTCAAATCCCTTTGTGGTGGACGCTGAAACTGTCGAGGTTCCATTCGCAATGAGGTCCTCGTTAAATCCGGTCACCTGCTGAGCCGTGAGGATCTGAGCCGAGGCGGAAGAGGCTGCGAGCGTGATCGCGAAGAGCACAGACGCCGCAAGCCGCAGGCCTCGACTGGAAGAGACTGCGTTGATATTAATAGAGTGAGGAAGAGAAGAGAGGATAGATGTATACACCCCACCAATTCCAAAATAAAAGACCCTACTTGCAAGTAAAAAACATACATGAACTTGAAAATCATTACCTAACGATTTTCCGCAAAGGATTTCGATTTCTTGCCTAGCCATCGCAAGAAATTCTCTTGCACCGTCTTGGCCAGAGTCGTTGTTGACAGCTTTCTGAGGTGGGCCAGGGCCTCCAGGGCCACGATCAAATTGGCCGGATGATTGACTGGGTGAACAGACACAGGAGCAGAGAGGACGTAAGAATTCATTTCAGCCGGCGGGGGCATTGAAGGTGCATCCGTTTCCACCAGTAGCCTGTCCGGCGGGATCCTGCTGAACGCCTCCAGGGCCCGCTTCCGCTTCGGGTCGGCAAATGCGGGCGAGAATGAGAAATAGGCACCCAACTCCACCAATTGATCGACCATTTCGACGGAACCGGCATAGGCATGAAGAAGGAAGCCTCGCGCGGGAAGCGACTCGCCCCGGAGCGTTTCCACAAGCGCTCCCCAGGCATTGAGACAATGAACCGTAAGTGGCCGGTCGAGCTCGGCCGCCAGTTTCAGATGGGTGCTGAAGATCGCCACCTGCTCGTCGAAATCGGCGATGCCCTTGTTCCGATCCAGGCCCGTCTCACCAACCCCCGCGCCCGGGTCTGCCAGCAGGCGCTGCCGCAATCGTTCTTCCCAGCCCGGGCTGGGCTGCAATTTCCACGGATGCAAGCCATAGGCGGGATGGACCCCCGGATGGCGCGCCAGATGAGCCACCGCGTCCCAGTCAGTTTCCTCCGTGCCATTGACAACGCATTGATAGTCCGATTGGCGCTGAATCCACGGATCAGCCTCGAACCCGGCGGCTCGAAGGCGTTCGTCCTGAAGATGGTTGTGAGCATCACACAACTGGAGCGGCTCAGACATTCCTGTGTGTGAGGGTCGCTCAAGCCGGTTCCGGGGCACCGCCCCCTTCAGCCTGGGCAAAGGCCTGCATCCGCTTGTAAACCTGTGACAGGCCGTTGCGGCGATTGGGGGAAAGATGCTGAGTGATTCCAAAAGCCTGCAGAAAGTCAGGATCGTGGGAAACGACGGTTTCCGGAGTCTCTCCGCTGTACAGGTCGCACAACAAGGCAGCGATGCCTTTCACAATGGCAGAATCGGCTTCGATCCTGAAATGACAGTGTCCGTCTTCAAGGCTCATCTTCAGGTACACATTGGAAACGCAGCCCTCGACCTTTCGCTCAGGCGTTAGTTCCTCGGGAGGCAACCCCGGGTGTTGCCGCCCCAGGTCCACCAGGTATTCAAAGCGCTCATACGTGTCGGGCAGCGCCTCCAGATCGGATTCCAAGTTCCGGCGTTTGCTTTCAAAGTCCATGGTCCCTATCCTGTCCATCTTTCGGAACTATGTTCGAAAGTCTCCGAAAGGCGAGGCCGATTCACCGCTCTTCGGAAGAAGAACACTCAGCCGTTAGTCAGATTAAAATACCGTATAATTTCACCATGAGGCAAAAAGGGCTTGTAGGCTTCTCGGAGAGACTCTCCTTTAGCCCTATCCTGTTTGCAATCAGACGCAAACCCATTGAATTTGCCCAGAACCATGACTCTTCGTGTGGAAGCTATCCCTGCCCGATATTCATCACCAGATTCGACGGAGTCCGGAACTTTCCGCGACCTTTTTTGCCGTGCGACAGATTGCAGCCCGGAGGCGTTTGAAAAAGAGCTGATGCAGCGCTGCCTTTTTCGCCGGGCCCGCCTCCTCTACCCTTGGATCGAACACCTCAATGGCGACTTCTTCTTTCACGAACGCCGCCTGGTTGAGCAAATAGCGGCCCAGGAGTCCTATGAGGGCATCCGTTATGATATCGACTTCTACCAGCACAAGTTTGTCTCAACTTGCGCACGTCGAAGTGCCTTGAGAATCCGCCTGTCTGGCCAGCGACTTCTCCAGCTTGTCCGAACGATCATGAGCAACCGTGATGTGTCGGCCTAACGCCCCGGGTGCCGATCCGCTTACCCGAAGCGCCCCGACACATAAGCTTCTGTCTGGGGGTCTTGGGGGTTCATGAAGAGCGCTTCTGTCTCTCCATATTCGATCAAGCGGCCGAGGTAGAAAAAGGCGGTTCGATCCGAAACACGCGCAGCCTGCTGCATATTATGCGTCACGATGACGATCGTGTATTCCTTTTTCAACTCATGAATCAAGTCCTCGATCTTCCCGGTGGCGACGGGATCCAATGCGGAACACGGCTCGTCCATCAGGATAATCTCGGGCTGGTTGGCAATAGCCCGGGCAATACAGAGCCGCTGCATCTGCCCGCCGGACAAGCTGAAGGCACTCTCGTGAAGGCGATCCTTCACCTCATCCCATAGAGCCGCTCCCTTCAGGCTTCGCTCGACAGTTTCATCCAGCTCGGCCTTCTTCTTCCGACCGGCCACGCGCAGGCTGAAAACAATGTTTTCGTAAATGGACTTGGGAAACGGGTTGGACTTTTGAAAGACCATTCCGATGCGCTTCCGCAAGGAAATGACCTCCAGGTGAGGGTCATAGATAGAGTGTCCATCAATCAGGATATCACCCTCATGGCGGATTCCATCGATGAGGTCGTTCATCCGATTGATGTTCCTCAGAAGCGTGGACTTTCCGCATCCTGACGGTCCGATGAAGGCCGTCACCTGTTTCTGGGGCAGATCGAGGTTCAGGTCGAAAAGAACTTGGGTCGTTCGATTGTAGAAGAAGCTATAATTCCGGATTGCGATGTAATCATCCCGGAGCGTCGTTGCATCCGGCACGGGATATTGTGGTGTGGCAAAAGCTGACGAAGGCTTTCTTCCAGTGGAGGATATGGGTGTTTCCATTGCTAAAGAGCGAAGGTTTGGTTCATCGGCATCAGGTAATCGACAGCATCGTGCCTCAGAAGGCACTCGTCATATATTTCTTGCGCAGGTGGTTTCGAAGAAGGATTGCAGTAAGATTGAGAACAATCACCAGAGAAATGAGGACGAGCGTGGTCGCGAAGACCATAGGTTGCGCCGCTTCCGAGTCGGGAGATTGAAATCCAAGATCGTAGATGTGGAAGCCAAGGTGCATGAACTTTCGCTCCGGATGAATAAACGGAAACTGGGCATCGATCGGCAAGCTTGGTGCCAATGCAACGACCCCCACCAACATCAGGGGAGCAACTTCACCCGCTCCACGCGCCATGGCAAGAATGAGGCCGGTCAGGATACCGGGGGCGGAAGCTGGAAGAACGAGGTGCTGGATCGTCTGCCATTTTGAAGCGCCACAAGCCAGGCTGCCTTCGCGAATGCCCCGCGAAACGGACGCAATCGCCTCTTCCGTTGCGACAATGACCACAGGCACCGTCATCAGGGCCAAGGTCAGAGACGCCCACATGACGCCCCCCGTGCCAAAGGTGGGGGTCCCCGTCTCCGTCGCCCGGGAAAAGAAAAGATCATCAATTGTCCCGCCAACAAAGTAGACAAAGAAGCCCAAGCCGAAAATTCCAAAAACGATCGACGGGACGCCGGCCAGGTTGTTGATAGCGATGCGCACGGCCCGAACAAAGGGCCCTTGCCTGGCATACTCCCGAAGGTAGATCGCGGCCAGTACTCCAAAGGGTGTTACGGCCGCACTCATCAGCAGAGTCATGACAAAGGTCCCGAAGATTGCCGGAAAAATCCCGCCCTCTGTATTCGCCTCACGAGGGTACTCGCTCAGAAACCTCCAGATCTCCTGAAGGAACAGACTGAACTTTCCGAGTGCACTGATCTGATTCGGCCGGTAAAAGCGGACGAACTGGCCCAGCGGTTGAGCACGCTCCTCCCCCGTTGGCAGGGTAAAGTGAAGCGTATTCTCCGACTGCAGCGATCTCAGTTTGTTTGCCTTCTCAGCCAGCGGCTCGTAGGCAAGACGGAGTTCAGCCAACGATTGCCGCGCCTGCGCGAGCTCTGCCTCCTCCGCCGGTGTCCGCGAATCCAGGCGTTGAAGGTAACGCTCATCGGTCTCAAAAACGCGCATCTTCCGGTTGATGCGACCAATCCGGGACCGCTCGATGGCGTCAAGCTCATCCCGACGCTCCGAAACTTCCTTCATCAGACGGCTCAACGTCGAATGAAACCCTTCGGCACCCGCATCAACAATCGTGCCGTCCGCCAGTTCCAGGTGACGCGGGAAGAGGAACGCGTCACCCCACTCCACTCGCTCCGCTCGAACAAGATCAGCCGGGTACGCCAACGCCTCAATATCCCCGGCATTGAAATAGACAAAAGACTCTCCATAGGTATCGCGATTTCCGAGATATACCCGCTTCTCGATCCGAGGGGATGGATCGGCCTCTGCCGCCTGGGCAGCGGTCAGGTTGCGGACATCAATCTTCTGCTCCTGAAGGATAACTCCCGCCACCACCCGCTTGCCATGGAAGCGTGTGGTGGCCTCCTCTTGAAACGTAAGCTGAGCAACCGGTTGGGGCCAGAAGACAGCGATCCCTCTGACGAAAATCAATCCGAGAAGGAACGTGATCATCAGTAGACCCACGGCCAGCCCCATGGCAGTCAGCCACACAAATGGTTCCCCCCTGGGCCGGGCACTCCTGTTTTGATCCGTCTGCGACGTCATTGATCGACTCCTGTAATTTGAAGAATTCATCACACACCTGGCTTACTCCACCGCCCGATAACGCTCTCGCAATTTCTGTCGAAGAACCTCCGCTCCGGTGTTGACAGCGAATGTCATTAAAAAGAGCAGCATCGCGCCGAGGAAAAGGGTCCTGTACAAGGTTCCGAGATAGGGTGCCTCGGGAAGCTCCACCGCAATATTCGCCGACAACGTCCTCATGCCCGTGAAAGGATTAAAATTCGTCACCGGCACATTCCCCGTCGCCATCACGACAATCATGGTTTCCCCCACTGCCCGCCCGAGCCCGATCATCAAGCCCGAGAAAATGCCTGCGGAGGCGGTCGGAAGGACGACCCGCATCGCTGTTTGCCAACGACTGGCCCCAAGCGCCAGCGAGGCCGAGCGGAAGGCCCCTGGCACGTTGGACAGCGAGTCCTCTGCGATCGTGAAAATAATGGGGATGACCGCAAAGCCCATAACAAAGCCCACGACGAAGGCGTTTCGCTGCTCGAAACTCAACCCGAACGCCTGAGGGTACCACATTCGGAAGTCTGTGATCGTGATCCCCGTCTGCGAATCTGTAACCGTAAATAACTGCTGGCTCACCAGTGGGCCCAGTTTCCAACCAGCCCAGCCCGAGGCCACAATGATGGGCATGACAAAAAGAAATTCGTAGCCCGGACGGACGAGAACCCGGTATCGGACAGGAAGCTGCGTCCACCCGACTCCACAGGCAATCGCCGCGAGAATCATTCCCAGAACGGCGAGGCCGACCGACGGGACGTTGTTGCTAACGATCGGTGCCAGCCACAGTGCAGCAATGAAGCCCAGGACAACAGACGGAAGAGAAGCCATGATCTCCATGACCGGCTTCACATATCGCCTCAGGTCCGGCTGAAGAAACTGAGACGTATAGATGGCTCCGAGGAGAGCGATCGGCACTGCGAAAATCAGAGCGTAGAAAGTGCCTTTCAGTGTCCCGATGATCAGCGGTATCATTGATAATTTTCGCTCAAAATCATCTCGACCGCCCGTCGACTGCCATTCGTAGGAAGGCTCAGCCTGGCCTTCATAATGAATCTTCCCGAAGTAGCTCTTCCAACCGGCCACCGGATGCGGGTCCGATAAATCATAGAAGTGCACGTGGTTATCGTCTCCCACAAAGACCAGACGATCGTAACGGGGTCCAATCTGGGCGAGGACAGGTTCGAAGGGAAGCTCATCCTCCCAGCGGACGGTTTCCGTTGTCATGTACCGAAGGGAAGCCACCTTCCCGCTCCCGGTCAGAAACGCCTTGTTGCGCAAACTAGAGGCAAAGTAGGTCGCCCCACCATCGAAGGCCGGAAACGCCTTGGTCTCCCCGAAGAGCCTCCGATTTGTGGCCGGATCCCGAAACAGGCTCCAGACACGGGCTGTTCCCGCCTCACCTGACAAAACGATGGAGACATCTCCCAGGACAAAATCCATCCGCTCGATCGATGATTCTTTAAGATCATCAAATGGACGAAAAACCTGCCTCAGCTGAAACTCTCCCCGTTCCAGGAAAAGGTAACGCACCGTCCCATCCCGCGTGGCGACAAGAATAGAGTCTGCTTCCCACGAAACCCGTAACATCGAAGGTTCTTCACCTTCCAGAAGATGAGTCAGGTCAAAAGCCCGATCGACCTCAATCTCGCTCACTCCAAAAAGCGAGCGCGACTGCCTCAAGGTCACGGCATGCAGTTCGACACGGTCGCCCACCCGTTGAATTCCAGCGGCCAGCTTTCGCGTGGCCGAATCACCGTAATCAAGCAGTTCGATCGGCGCGCCCTCTTGTCCCAGGAAATTAAAGGGAAGTGCCTCAAGCTCGGAAATGACCTCCCGCCCGTGTTCCGGATAAGTCACCCGATAATTAAGGCTCACAACCGAGAAACGCCCGTCCTCCGTCCCCAGAACAACCTGCCCGCTGCGTTCGTTATAGCGAATGGCTGAAAAACGGACGCCGTCGGGTCGCTCATACGCCTGCGTGAACCAACCCCGTTGGTTTACGTTGTTCTCCGTCGCATCGAAGAAGTGGAAGGTCCCATCGGACGCGACGAAGAAGGGAAGCTCCCCATACTCATCGATCCCGAACGCTTTGATATCCGACGGCGTGAGCGCTACACTCTTTCGGTAGGTCACGTCGGCTCCGGCAAATAGCGGCCAGATCTGAAGAAGGATAAAAACAAAAATCAGAAAGACCGCCACGATGATCCCGATACCGCCCAACTTGATGAAGTGGTGCATGAACCGGTCGAAGACCAATGTCTTTCGCGCTACGCGAAAACGTTCAGGGATTTCGGCGTGAGAACTCACAGAATGATCGGCGTGGGACATAACAGCAATGAGGGATCAAATAAGAGGTTAAGGACGGGACGCATAGCCGCCCCGCCCCTAACAAGCATATTACGACAACACTACTTAAGCATCTTCATGGTTGCCTCGGTCTGCATGGCGGGAAGCGGGAAATACCCATCTTTCACCACAACCTCCTGGCCTTCCTTGCTATTGATGTAGCGGATAAACTCATACGTTAAGCGGTCCATCGGCTCCCGGGGATTCTTGTTAATGTAGATGTAGAGGAATCGAGCCAAAGGATAGTCTCCTGTGACGCAGTTTTCTGCTGTTGGCTCAACCAATCCGCTGGAGCCATCCTGGGCAATCGAAATTGCTCTCACCCCTGATGCCGCGTACCCAATTCCCGAGTACCCAATACCGTAACGATCCGCAGCAACAGATTGAACAACCGTCGAGGAACCGGGCTGCTCTTGATAGCGCGCGCCGTTGTAGTCACCGCCTCCCAGGGCCACATTCTTGAAAAAGCCATAGGTCCCGCTTACAGAGTTTCGGCCATAGAGGGAGATAGGACGGTTGGCCCAGTCACCTTCCAACTCAACCTCGCCCCAGGTGCCGATCGGAGAATGGCCGAGTCGATACGTATTGGAGAAAATTGCATCCAGCTGAGGGAGGCTCAGGCCCTTGATTGGATTATCCCGATTCACGAAAACGGCGAGGGCATCGATAGCCACCCGGATCTCCACGGGGCGGTAGCCATATACTTTCTCAAACTGATCCATCTCGGATCCGGTCATGGCACGGCTCATGGGCCCAAGCTGAGCGGTCCCGTCGATAAGGGCAGCGGGAGCCGTTGATGAACCCATTCCCTGAACCTGAACATTCACGTTTGGATAGATTTGGCGAAAGCCGTCCCCCCAGAGAAGCATCAGGTTGTTCAGCGTATCTGAACCAATCGAATTGAGATTTCCAGAGATTCCCGGAACCGGCTCATAGTCGATCAGCTTTGGATCCACCTTCATGTATCCAGTCACCGTGCTACTGGTAAGCGCAACCGCAAATGCAGTTGTTTTGATTATGTTTTTCATATTAGGTAATTTGTTCATGATTATTGATATTCGAATGTATTCACCATTAGAACTGCATACGCACTCCGCTGATAAATGTTGTTGTCCGGCCCTTTACGTCCGTACCCCGTAATTCACTCTCGGCGCGCTCGATTCCCGCCATCAGCTTGAGGTTATCGCCATGGATGTAGTAGTTGAGCCCAAGGTAGGCCGCCTCATACGCATCTCCTGAGCGGTAGCTTCCCGGCACACGGTCCGCATAACGATTTACCCCAACGCTCGTACCATCGGAAGCCCGGACGCGCTCGTAGCGAACAACTGCCTGAAGGGTTTTCGGAATGATGTAGTAGGAAGGAATAATGTAGAACCCTCGCACCTTTCCGTTACTATGGGTTTCTCCCCACATATACTCGGTTCGAAGGTCGAAGGCCCCCGCCGTCAGCTGAATGCTTCCCGCCAGTGAATCTTCAAACTGATAGTAGCCATCTTCATCCGCGTTGTGGAGGTAATCGAGGCGCAGCCTCAGTTTCATGGTATCCGGCACAATGTCATCCAGAGAAACGCCCGCACTCAGGTTATAGAGGTAGCTATCAAGCTCTGACGCCATTCGACTGGTGGACGTGCTTGTCCCATTGAAAATCCCTGCATAATAGGAGAAAATCCCCGCGTCGCCATGAACGCTCAGACCCAGCGGCTTGTCCCCGCCAAATACACCCGTGAGCCGGGAGCGCTCCAAGGTAAGAATGCTGGCGGAAGAGGTGTTCTCTTCGTGCCCAAAGCGGGGTTTGGCCTTCCCGAAGGTGATCTTTGCTTCCGGAATAGCTGCATACGTTAACGTCGCTGAGTCCAAGTCAACATCGCTCAGGAGGTTGGCTTCCACAAGGAAGTCCCAGTCATTATGGATTTTCCCCTGCACGCCCAAGCGAACACGTCGCAGCTCGAATGAGCTGTAGTCACCGGCGCTGCGTCCATCAGCGTAGGCATACTGCCCCTGGATGCGTCCGCGAATCTTCAACTCGCTGATGGTTCCCCGATTTGGGGTGGCAAAAATCCGGTCTGGAGCAGGTGGCGGCCCGGTTTCAGTCGCGATCTCCATCCGCACCTCATCAGCCTCTGCCTGAGTTAAGGTGCCTTTACGAACAAGCACTTCCAGCAAGGCATCGTTCGCATTCAAGCAGGAACACAGCAAAGCGAGACCTCCGATCATCATTCGCCGGAACTTTGGATAGTTGCTGATTATTCTCATCTGTATTTTTGGTTATGGATCAATTAGGATCGTCCGGGTGCTTTCACCCCGAGACTGGAAGCAATATATCGCCTGTGATTTCCAATCTCATGGCAGAATTGTTACGATCTCATTACACCGCCTTGATCAGCCAATCCATCTTCCCGAAAAGAGGAGCATGAAGCGGGCGATACCGCGATAGGCCTTGAGCCGCCCGCGTGGCTCCATCCATCCACGAATCGTTTACCCGCTTACAGGGTAATACCCCGCTTGCTCCGCCTCCAGCGTACAGCCTCCGAGCCTCACCCGTAGGTTGTGCCTCGAAACATGCCGCTCCAGCTTTTCGGAGTCACGACCCCGATTGACGGGCCCGTGTTCCCCGATCAGGGCAAAAAAGTTCCTCTGCTATCAATCAGGTGAGCCTGCCCGGCGCACATTGAGTAGCCAGGGGAGGTTGCCCTCCCCAAGCTCTCACAGCACCGGGCATACGGATCATATAACACGGCCACCGCGCTCTTTTTCCCGTTTACTTTCAGCTTTCAAGGTGCTTTTCCACGCAGGCGCTGATCGAGGCCATCACCCGTTCTCCCGAACGCCGCGTCTACACGTCAGGTCAGCGCTTCGCCAGGGACTTCCTTCCCACGCCACCTCACGGCGGCCGCAGTTACCCTTCGGCCAGACCTTCCCCTTACCGGGTGGCCAAGAGACTTTCCTCAACTTCATTCATGATTACTCTCAAGCAGGTGCGCCCGGCCGGGCGTACACGAAAAAGCCGGAACCCATTGCGGGGCTCCGGCTTGAAATGTAAAAATGCTATGACCTCAATTGCTTCTGCGCGGTGCGGGCGGCGGGGTCGACGGCGGCGGTCCCGGAGGCGGTCCGGACGGCGGAGGCGGAGGGGTGAAATTCGGCGGCGGCCCTGGAGGGGGCGGAGGTGTTCCACCACTGGGCGGGGTGCCTGGGGCGCGGCGCGGCGTGGCAGGACGCTCCGGAGCCTTCTTCACCTCGAGAAGTTCCACTTCAAAGATAAGGGTGGCACCCGCCTCGATGATCCCACCGGCTCTTGGCGAGTCGCCGTAAGCGATTTCGGCCGGCAAGTAGAGGGTCGCCTTACCCCCCGGAGCCAGCAGGGCCAGCCCTTCGCCAAAACCCGGAACCACGCGGTTCAGAGGAAACTCAGCCCCCTCACCCGCATCAAATTCCCGTCCGTCCACAAGGGTTCCCCGGTAGTTGAGCACCGCGGTGTCGCGGGGCCCTGGCTTGTCACCCTCACCGGGCTCGTCGATCCGGTAGCGCAGGCCGGACTCGGTCTTCTCCACGCCGTCCTTGGCATCGAGATCCTCGAAAAACGCCTCGGCCGCAGCCTTGTTTGCGGCAGCAACGGCCTCTCGTTCGGCTTGTTCAACCGCACGCGCCTCTTCCATCTTGGCCATGTAAATAGCCTGGGCTTCTTGAATGGCCACCTGGAAATCATCCGGCTCTCCCTCTCCGCGGGCCGCCTTGCGCATACCTTCGAGGATGTGCTCGACCTGAGTTTCGGAAAAGCCGATATCCAGGCGGAACTGCTTTGCCATCGCATAGCCCATCGTCGCCAGGGCCTGCTCCTCAGTAACTGCCGGAGCAGACTCATCCTGCGCCGGGAGGGAACCGGTAGCCAGTGCACCAGCAATCACAAGGGGTAGGATACGGTGGTGTCGTATATATTGGGTAATTCTCATCATCATCAGTTGTTTTAACACGTTAAATTCATGGCGGTCGTCAACAGAGAACCGACAACCCCAGACCTGTCACAGAATCTTCGAATAACTCTCCATGGCATCAAGAGGTTTCTCAGGCAGGTGCTCATCCTTACGACGATAGAGAAAAGGTCTGGAGCCTCAGTCGGCAGATGGCTTCTGCGACTCCGCACGGCTCTTCATTTCTGTTAACATCGCATCCATACGGGCTCGGAAGCGATCCAAGCGGGCGACAAGAAACGCTTCTCGCTCAGCGGAACTCAGGGCGCTCATCTCATCCCTTAACTGGCTTCTCTGATCTGGATACAGACTCAGCCAGTATTGATTGAAGAGCGTGTGGTATCGGGGTGGCAGGGACTCACTCACCTTCCGAATCTCCGCCCTTATTTCGGACGAGACCTCTGTGAATTGCCGAATCTGCATCCGTAGAACAGCGCGTTCCTCCTCGTTCATCCGTTCGATCATCTCGATCGTTTGCCGCATCCGCTGCAGCTTTTCCGGCGGGAGTTGAAGAAAGGAATCGAGCTGCTCCAGTTGCTCGCGCAGCAACCCTTCATCGGGCCGGTCAGCAGGCGGGGCCGGTGGACGGGTCCGCAGAATCTCCTCCGGAATCGGCGGCGGGCGGGCGGGCGGCGGGGTCGACGATGCCCGAACCGAGGTGCCGCGGGGATCCGATCCGGCGTCGCTCCCGCTGGCCAGGCCAGGTGCCGCCACCAAGGAGAGCAAGGAGAGGGCGAAAAATAGACGTAACATGGATACCACGTAAGAAAGGGAGACTCACTCAGCCATGGCCAGCCAGACCGGGAAGTCAGGATTCTTCAGGAGAACACGCGCTTCGGGGCCTAAACCTTCCGCAAGAGCAAAGAGCTGTGCCAGTTGAGGGTCTATGGCCAACTCCTGCACGACGGACGAATAAGGCATCGGCCCGGCGGAAGCCATCTGGGAGCCGGCGCTATCGACGCCTGGGGGCTTCGACATGATCCCAACCGATAAAGCGAGCAAAGCAGCCGCCGTCATCAATGGTGCCCACCAGCGTGACCGGCCACGTTCTTCAGATCGAATTCGGGCGAACACCCTTTCTTCGAAAGCCGCTCCCACCTCGACGGGAAAGGCTGAAAGCCTCCGGTCCAGCTCGGCATCCAAGGCCAATTCCGACTCACGGAGACGCTCCAGGGTGCGCTTGTTGAAATCTTCCCGAACTTGAAGAGAGCGCGCGCGCAACAACCGATCAAGTCGTTCATCCAAAGATCTGTTCTCGTTCACTGTGCCCATCTTCTCTTTGATTAAACCTGATCTTTCAGCGCATGTTTCAAAGATTGCCGTGCCCGAAAAATCCAGGTTTTCACAGCACTTTCTGTTGCCCCCATGATCCCGGCGATTTCCTGATAGCTCAGCTCCTGTTGTTTGAACAGGAGCAATGCGGTTCGCTGCTTTTCCGGCACCGCCTTCAGGGCGTGCTGGAAGACTTCTTCGATCTCCCTCACCTCACGCTCGCTGTCTGCATCGTCCACTGCGTGCAAGTCCTGGGGATCCACCGAGTCGAGTGGTTTCCGCTGCTGTCGTCGGAATTCGTTGATGAGAAGGCGGCGGGCAATATGAAACAGGTAGGTGGAAAATTTTGCCCGCGGCTCATACCCGGATGCCGCCCGATACAGACGAATAAAAACGACCTGGGCGAGATCTTCAGCCGACTCGCGGCTCTGGATCGAGCGGTAGAAGAAGTTAATGAGGGGATGCTTCCATCGATCCATCAGGGCGGAAAGCGCCGCCTCGTCACCTTCCTTCAACTGCAGCATCAAGCGCACGTCTTCGTCGGGAAACGGAACGGGATCGCCCGGGGGCGTGTCTGCCGATGCGTCATTCATATCAGGGAGATCAACAGGGTCAAAGGCCACATTCGGCGGGAGCAACCTAAAAGGCGAACCCCTTGAGAGGTGAAGAGTTGCGCTTGTCATCGCCGAATAAATCCATTGAAGTGGTCAAATTGCCGCTCACCTCCCTCCTTTGGAAGGAAGCCGCGCAAGTGCACGTCCCATCAATCATCCTACAAGAACCAAATCAAACTTACTTGAAAATGAATAGTTCTCGTTCCCCCAAACGAATCGCAGCGGCCCTTCTCGGGCTCACCCTCGCCGTATCCGCCTCAGCTCAGGACGCAGATACAACGATCTTCAAGATTAAGGCCTTTGCTGAGCATCATGGTGACGTCTCGATCCGGAACAGCGATGCCGAGTTCGACCAGCTCCGATACGGCGCGGACATGATCCTGCATTCTTATTTCGATCGCGGCTCCAGTTTGGGCATCAGCGCCGGCTACAGCCGCAGTGAATATGATCGGAATGATGAGGCCCTCCCTGCAGGTGCCCTCGGACACGACGGAATTGAAGAATTCAAGATCAGAGCACGAGCCACCTGGATGTTCGCGGACGAGCTCGGATTGACCGGTCTTGCCGGCATAAATTTCGCCAAAGCCAATGGCACAGCTGGCACGAGCCTGACGGACGATCCAATTGCCAGGCTTGGATTGGGCGTCACCTACATCGTGAATGACGACCTCACTGTCACCCTCGGTGCGATCTGGGCAGAGCGTGTCGCCCGCGGCAGCTTCTACCTGCCTCTGATCCTGATCGACTGGACGATCACGGAAAACCTCAGCCTGCGGACGTCTGACGGGATTTACCTCTACTATGACATCTTGGCTGATGGAACCCAGGTGGCTGACTTTGGCGGTTCCTACTACCGCCAGGAATACGCCACGAGTTCAAACCAGGGCGCTGTCGAAGAAGGCTGGCAACTTGAGGCGGGCTACACCTGGACACCTGGTGAACAGTGGTTCCTCCGTCCCTATGTTGGCTGGAACAGCAGCCGTTCCTTCCGTGTCTTCCAAAATGATACCCAACAAAGCGGCATCCGCTACGGCAGTGGCTTTTACCTCGGCCTCGGTGTGGGCGGTAACTTCTAAAGGATCGAATCCTTGGACTTTGAGCCGGGCCCCAGGGGTCCGGCTTTTTTTTACCCTGTTGGTTCAGGCAGTCAGTTCTCAACCGGAATCAACCGGACATACTTGTATGGGTGCCAGTCGAGCAGATTCGAATGCCATCCAGCTACTTCCGGCCGCTTAAGATAGACGGTCACATAACTGTAGATCGGGCTGATCACCTGCTGACGCATAAGAATCGCCTCTGCTTCAGCGAGGATTGCCCGTCGCTCATCCGGGTTCCGAAGCGCATCCGAACGCTCTATGAGTGCGTCGTATGCCGGATCACTCCACCGGCTGAAGTTATTGGGATTAGCCCCCTTCCAAAGCGAAAGAAACGAATGCGGGTCGAGGTAGTCCCCGATCCAGGCAGCACGCGCAATGTCAAAATCGCCTGATTCCCGCAGGTCGAGGTAGACGCCGAACTCCACGTTCCGCAGGCGAATATCAATCCCCAGGCTCTTCTTCCACATATCCTGAATAGCCTCGGCAATCCGTTGGTGGCTCTCCGATGTATTGATGAGCAATTCAAGGATTGGAAAACCCTCGCCTTCAGGGAAACCAGCCTCTGCCAACAACCCCCGGGCAAGCTCGGGGTTCTCTGTCAGCATCGTCGGCGGGGTGTAGTGCGCGATACCCGGAGGCGTAAAACTGCGCGCTGCCTCTTGCCCCGCCCCCAGGATGGCTTGGGCAATGGCCTCTCGATCAATCGTCAGACTCAGCGCCTGACGAACACGCACATCGTCGAGCGGAGGTCGGTCATGATTGAAAAGATAGTAGTATGTTCCCAAGTAAGGATCGATCCGCAAGACCTCGGGATCGCGTTCCCTGTAGTGGCGAACGCGCATTGGCGGAAGCGCCTCTGTCAGGTGGAGCTGTCCTGCCTGAAAGGCTCGTTCCTCTGCACCGAGATCGGTGATCGGGTAAAAGCGAATACCTTGAAGGGACACCCTTTCCGCATCCCAGTAATAGGTGTTCTTTTGAACCTCGATGACGCGGTTTGGGGTCCAGGCCGTGAGCGAAAAAGGCCCGTTCCCTATGAGCGATGACGGGACGGCCCACTGCGCCGAGCGATCCGTGATTGCTCCAGCCGTTCTCACGGAGCCTTCAAAAAGAGGAAACGTGGCCGGGTGCATCAACAGCTGCAGAAAATACGGCACCGGCGCATGCAACTGAATGCGCAGTTCGTTGGCTGAGACAGCATCGACGCCCACCTCGCTGAAGTCCTCCAATTCCCCCCGATGGTAAGCCTCCGCTCCCTCAATTGCGTGGAGGAGTGTTCCGTAGGGGGCACCCAAATCGGGAGAAAGGAGACGACGCCACGCAAAAACGAAATCCGAAGCCACCACCGCCTCTCCATTCGACCATCTGGCTTCCGGATTCAGCTCAAAGGTGTAAACCAAACCATCTTCGCTGACAGCCCACCGCTGCGCCACCCCTGGTTCCGGCGTCAATGTTTCCGGGTGGGGAGCCACCAGCCCCTCGAAAAGAGCGAAGATCACATTGAAGGCCGCGACCGATGTCGTCAGCTGCGGGTCCAGCCGCTCCGGCTCCGGGCCGAGTCCTACGAGTAGAATCCCAGCCTGGGTCGCCTCATCAACGGGCCTTGTCCGCTCGCAGCCTGGTCCCAGGCACACCACGGCCATCGCCGCCAAGACAAGCCCCAAACTGAAAGATACATTCATGCGCCCGAGCCTTTCAGGAAACGCTTTTTCCCTCAAGCGCGACCACAGGACTCACTTTCGCTTCTTCAATCTGACCTCGTAAAGGTCCGTCCGGCGGTCCTTCCAGTTTCGTACACTGCCACTTTCGTGAAGCTCCTTGAGCAAATCCAGATCAACGTCGCAGATCAGGACCATCTCCGTATTGGGTGTAGCCTCGGAAACAATACCCGTGCTCGGAAATGCAAAGTCACTTGGAGAAAAAACCGCCGACTGCGAAAACTGGATGTCCATGTTGTCCACCCGGGGAAGGTTGCCGACGCTGCCGGAGATAGCCACGTAGCACTCGTTCTCGACCGCCCGGGCGTGCGAACAGAAGCGAACCCGCTGATAACCGGTTTGCAGATCGGTCATAAACGGGACGAAGAGGATCTCCATCCCCTGGTCGCGAAGAATGCGGGGCAGCTCCGGAAACTCCACATCGTAACAGATCAGGATCCCGATCTTACCGCAATCTGTATCCATCACCCGAACCTCGCTGCCTCCGACCATTCCGTAGGATTCACGTTCGCTCGGGGTGATATGAACTTTCTTCATCATATCCCAGGTTCCATCCCGGCGGCATAAGAAAGCGGCATTGTATAACTTGTTCCGCTCCAGGACCGGCATCGACCCGGTAATGATGTTCACATTATAGCTGACCGCAAACTCGCACATCTTCTCGAAGAGAGGCTTCGTGTACTTCGCCAGCTCGCGCATCGCTTCCGCCTGATTCATCTCATTGTACTTCACCATCAGTGGAGCGTTGATGAACTCTGGGAAGAGAATAAAGTCGGACTGGTAGTCGCTGACTGTATCGATGAAGTACTCCGCCTGATCGAGGACCGTCTCCAGGCGCGTTGCCGGGCGCATCTGCCACTGCACCACCCCCAGACGCACTTCCCGCTTCTTCTTGCTAATGAGCCGGGGCTTCTCCTCGTAGTAAATGTTGTTCCACTCGAGGAGCGTCGCGTACTCCTTCGATTCGGAGTCCCCTTCCAGATAGCCGCGCAGCACCTTCTTTACGTGAAAACCGTTTGCCAGCTGGAAACTCAGAATGGGGTCGGATAGCTCCTTGTGCCGGACGCGGTTGATATACTGGCGGGGGGTCAGTTTCTCGCAATGCTCTTCGTATCCAGGAATACGCCCACCCGCGATGATCGCCCGCAAGTTCAGGTTCTCACACAATTCTTTCCGCGCATCATACATCCGACGAGCCAAACGCATGCCGCGATACTCCGGATGCACGAAGACATCGATCCCGTAAAGAACGTCCCCTTCCGCATCGTGCGTGTTGAAGGTGCCGTCGCCTGTGATCTTGGCATAGGTATGGGCATCGCCAAAGGCACTATAGTCGACGATCAGCGAGAAGGCACATCCTACGACCTTTCCGTTGACCTCGATCCCGATCTGACCCTCCGGAAAGACCTTCAACAAGCGGGCAATATCACGTCGCCTCCATGGATCGTCATCGATCGATGCATACGATAATTCATGCGCACGTCGAAGATCTTCGAAGTCCGAAAGCTGCAGATGTCTGACCTTGATGTTCAGCTCTTCCATAAAAACCTTCGATACTCAGCGGGCCAACCACGCCCACCCCAGGCAGCGTCCGTTCAAAGGACGTCTTGAAGGTGGACGATGATTGCCTTCTGCATGTGCAACCGGTTCTCCGCCTGATCGAGGACAATGGAGCGCGATGAACGATAGACCGCCTCAGTCACTTCCTCGCCTTCGTGTGCCGGAAGACAATGCATGAAATAGGCATCGGGCTTGGCCGCCTTCATCACGGCGTCGTTGACCTGGAACGGACGGAAGACCTTGAGCCTCGCCTCCCGCTCTGCCTCATCCCCCATGCTCACCCAGACGTCTGTGTAAACAACGTCGGCATCGCGGGCGGCCTCCTGCGGGTCTTCGACAAAGGTGTAGTTCTTTGGCAATCCTGCGGCAGCAAGCCTTGCATCGATCTCCGGTTGCGGGCGAAAGGCATTCGGTCCGGCGAGACTGATTTCCATCCCGAAATGGGCACCCCCGAGAATCCAGGAATTCGCCATATTGCTGGCTGTATCACCAATGAAAGCGAGTTTCCGGCCGCGCAGGCTGGCCGCCCAGCTTCCGGGCTCCTTACACCAGCGTTCTGCGAGGGTAAAGGCATCCGCGTAGATCTGGCAGGGATGGAGCAGGTCTGTCAGCCCGTTAATAACGGGCACACTGCCTTCGCGTGCCAGCTCCTCAACCATCGCATGGTCAAACGTGCGGATGACGATACCGTGAATATAACGGGACAGGACTTTGGCTGTGTCCGCTACGGTCTCGCCGCGGCCCATCTGAGTCTGGCTCTGCTCCAGGTAAAGCGGCCTGCCTCCGAGTTCGTGGATGCCCACCTCGAAAGAGACACGCGTCCGCGTACTCGGCTTGTGAAAGATGAGGGCCCAGGATTGCCCCTCCAGGAGAGGCGGATGCCCGCGCGCGCGCTCAGCCTTGAGGGCGACAGCCTGTTGAAAGACGCTGTCGAGTTCATCGACTCTGAGATCGGTGCATTGGAGGAACGAACGTGCCATGATAAAGAATTAGGTTATTTGCCTTGGGTTCCAAAGGTGAGGTCAATGATGTCGACGCATGCTTCCAGATCAGCCGCCGAAGCTGTGAGCGGTGGCATGAGGCGGATCGCATCGCCCCCCCCCCGAACCGTGAGCAAGCCATTGTCCCGAAACCGGGTCACCCACGGCAGCGGGTCATCCTTTAAAACAAGTGCCACATGATACCCGATTCCTCGAACACCAACAACGATTTCCGGATGCTTTGTCGCCAATGCCTCCAGGGCTGAAATCCACGGGAGGCTCTGGACCTGGACCCGATCAAGAAGATTCTCATCTTCCATCACATCCAGAACCGCGTGTGCCGCCGAACACGCCAACGGCCCGCCACCGAAGGTTGAACCATGGGACCCTGGACCAAAGAGGTCATCATACCCCCTCCTTACCCAACTTGCGGCGATGGGAAAACCCCCGCCCAGGCCCTTGGCCATGCCGATCGCATCCGGCGTGATTCCAGCGCGCTCAAAAGCATAGAAGGTTCCGGTGCGGCCAATACCGCATTGCACCTCGTCGATCATGAGAAGGATGCCCTTTTCATCGCACAATGCCCTCAAGTCCCGCAAAAACTCTGGCGTTGCCGGGTGAACCCCGCTTTCGCCCTGGATTGTTTCGATCAGGATCGCCGCTGTCCGCGAAGTCACCCGATCAGCGAAGGCAGCACTATCGTTGAAGGGCGCATGGACAAATCCCTCAAGCATCGGACCAAATCCCTGACGAATCTTGGCCTGCGGTGTTGCCGCCATCCCTCCGAAGGTCCTGCCGTGGAAAGCATTCTCTGCTGTGATGACCTCAAAGCACTCACCTTCGTGGCCCCCCGACCGCTCCCGACCCCACAGCCGGGCGAGCTTGATCAGAAACTCGTTGGCTTCGGCACCGCTATTGCAAAAGAACAAGCGCCCTGGCCCCGCCCGCTCACACAGGCGTGCCGCTAACCGTCCTTGAAGTTCGGTGTGAAAAAGATTGCTCACATGCGCGAGTTTGGCTGCCTGGCGGCTGACCGCTTCGACCCACTTCGCGTGGGCATGGCCCAGCGTATTCACTGCAATCCCCGTGCTGAAATCGAGGTATCGGCGGCCTTCCGCATCCCACACGTAGCTACCCTCGCCTCGAATAAGCGTGAAGGGAGCAGGGCCATAACTCTTCAGGACGTGTTCGTCGTAGAGAGCCGCAACCCGCGCTGATGTAATCTTGCTCGCGGTAACAGATGCTGTGGGCGTTCTCATTTTCAATAATAGACGGTTGGAACAGAAAGCTCAGAGGGATTGCGACGCGTGCTTCTCCGCGACGATTTCAGTCCCGATTCCCTTGTCGGTGAATATCTCCAGAAGGAGACTGTGGGCCAGGCGTCCATCAATAAAGTGAACCCGGTGGACGCCTGCCTGCAGCGCGAGAACACCGCTATCCACCTTTGGAAGCATGCCCGCGCCGATAATTCCCTCAGCACACAGACCCGGCACATCACCCACCGGAAGGGTTGGAATGATTGTTGATGGGTCCTTTGGATCGCGCATCAAGCCAGGAACATCGCACAAAAAGACGAGCCGACGGGCTTTCAACGCCGCCGCTAGATGCGCTGCCGCGACATCAGCATTGATATTGTAGAACTGTCCATCCACATCCTGTCCCACCGGTGAAACGACCGGCGTCCTGCCCGCCTTGAGCAACTCCACCACCGGTGCCACATCGACCCCCACGATGCTCCCGACAAAACCCAGATCCACCGGTTGCCCGGAAGCATCGGAAATTAGCTGTTTGGCCCGAAAAACATGTTGTCCAAAAACCGAACCGGGCTTCCCGTTCTTTTCCCCTAGCCGCCCTGCCACCTCTGCGTTGACCACGTGATTCAAGGTTCGCTCAACAATCTCAACCGTTGCCCCATCGGTCACCCGGAGGCCGTTTCGAAAGACCGGCTCAAGCTTCGCCTCGGCCATCGCCCGGGAAATGGCCTTTCCGCCTCCGTGCACGACCACGACCTTGATTCCGATCGCAGCGAGAAACGCCAAGTCTCCCGCCACGCTCCGTTGGGCTTCCTCCGCCTCCATGAAGGAACCCCCGATCTTGACCACAAACATGCTCCCCCGAAATGCCTGCACATACGGCAGAGCTTCGAGAAGAACTTCGGTTTTCGTGTATAAATCAATGTCCACTGCCATGGTCATTCAGACTTGTTGTAGTTGACATAGCCATCGGTCAGATCCGATGCCAGAAGACGGTAGGATTCAGCCCCGGCACCCAAATCGAGCCGGATTGTAAAGCGCGACTGCGCAACGATCGCCTTCCACCGCGGCTTGTTCGCTGAGACCACCTCGTTGTCGAGAAACACCGAAACAGCATCGCTTCCCTTCCCCGCCTGATATTGAAGCCTCACTCGTTCCGGCTGGATCTCCACCCCGGCATACCCTGCAGCATCCAAGAGCCGGCCCCAGTTTGGATCGTTTCCAAACCAGGACGATTTGACTAAAAGTGAATTACCGATGGCCCGGGCCACCGCCTCGGCGTCTTCCACCCGCGCGGCACCGCTGATGAGCAACTCGACCACCTTGGTCACTTTCTCGCCATCTCCGACAATCATGTCTGCCAGGCCTTCGCAAACCCTGCGAAGGGCCTCGTTAAACAGTGTAAGGATCTCCCCCTCGGCACGGATACCAGAGGCACCATTCGCAAGAGCGATGACTGTGTCATTTGTCGACATGTCTCCGTCCACCGTAATCGCGTTGAACGTTGTTCCGATCGCTGCTGCAAGGCTCGCTTGCAGGACTTTGCGCTCCGAACTCACATCTGTTCCCACAAAGGCCAGCATCGTCGCCATGTTCGGCTCGATCATACCCGCTCCCTTGGCGATGCCAGCGACTGTAAAGGTGCCTTCAGGTGTTTCCACCTTCACCGTTACGACCTTGCGGTGTGTGTCCGAAGTCAGGATCGCATCCGCAGCGCGATGCCCATGCGCCGCTGTCGCTCCCAAATCCGCCGCAGCTTCAACCAACCCGGCTTCAAGCCTGTCCAGGGGAAGCCGTTCGCCGATACGGCCCGTGGAGCAGACGAAAACTTCGGCAGGCGTGCATCCAACGACCTCCGCCGCGAAGGCGGCCATCCGTCGGGCGTCGGCCATTCCTCCCTCGCCCGTACAGGCGTTGGCGTTGCCGCTGTTGGCGAAGATTGCCCGGACGTTTCCGCCGCCGGCGAGCACCTCGCGACCGAGAATCACCGGCGCGGCGGCAAATGCGTTGCGCGTGAAGACAGCAGCCGCTGTCGCCGGGCGATCGGATACGATAAGAGAGACATCAAGCCGGTCGTCTCCCTTTCCACGGATGTCGCCCGCACCACCGTTCACCCGAAACCCGGGAACATCAGAAATGCCGTGGGACAATGGTAGTCGATGAACAGTAGCCATAGCAAAAATACCTCAAAGAAGGCCGGCTGTATCCGATAGACCCAAAGCCCGGTTACAGATCTGCACAGCCTGACCGCCCGCGCCTTTCAGAAGGTTGTCGAGGGCACTTGTCAGGATGAAATTGCCGGTCCGCTGATCAAAAGTCACGGCGAGATCACACCGATTCGTTTGGACGACATTCCGGGTATCAGGAAACGTCCCTTCCGGCAGTACCTGAACGAAATCACAGCCCCTGTAGGCTTGATGCAAGGCATCCGTGGCTTTCTGGAGAGAACCCTTTGCCCGGGCAATAAGGGTCGTCACGATTCCACGCGACATCGGAACGAGGTGCGGCGTAAATTGCACCACCACCGACTCACCTGCGGCCAACGAGAGCTGCTCTTCGATCTCCGAGAGGTGCCTGTGCCGCGGCGTGCCGTAGGCCACGGCCCCGCCGTCGCGCTCACAATAGCTGAACAGGGCTGTCGCCTTTCGCCCGGCTCCAGAGACGCCGCTCAAGCTATTGATAACAATTCCAGAGGGATCCACCAAGCCCGCCCGCAACAGCGGCACCAAAGCCAACTGGACACTTGTGGGATAACAGCCCGCACATGCAATCAAGGGCGCGGCCTCCCATCCTGGGGGAGTGAGCTCGGGAATGACATAGGGTGCCGCCAGCATCAGCTCCGGATCGGGATGTGCCTGGCCATAGTATGCCTCATAGACCGTGGGATCGCCCAAGCGAAAATCGGCACTCAAATCGATCACCCGTTTCCCGGCTTCCAACAGCGCTCTCGCAAACGAAGCCGCCACCCCGTGCGGAAGCGCCAGAAAGACCACATCAGCCGGTTCCCGGGCCACGACCTCGGGCGCGGCATCGACAAAGACGAGATCACCCGCGACATCCCGCAAGGCTGGCATCACGTCACCCACCCGCCGGCCAACCTGTGAACGCGATGCCACATAGGCCAGTTCCAACTGCGGGTGCCTGCGCACCAGCCTGACCAGGGCTTCCCCCGAATATCCCGTCGCTCCGATGATGCCTGCTTGAACCATTTGCTTCTCCTCCGTAATAAAAAAACCCTTTCCCCACCCCGCGCACTTGAACGTACCAGGGTTGGGAAAGGGCGAAAGAGAAATCCCCGGAACGACGAAATTAACGTTTGCTGAACTGGAA
>CAYOIB010000019.1:0-36131 GCA_964403935.1 uncultured Puniceicoccaceae bacterium
GCCCGTTTTGGAGAGGCAGTCCAAGATGGATTGCAAAGGAAGAGTGGGGGGCTTTGGTTGTGGAAACTAAAATTTTCTGCCATAATCCTGCGCTATGCATCACGTCGCTAAGCTTCTATTGATATTTTTACTGGTTTCATCCACGCACGCTGAGATCTTCGTGGACTTTGCGCTCTCGCAAGGGGGGACGTCGCTCGGAACCCTCCGGGCGGAGCTCTACTACGAAGAGGTTCCGCGGGTGGCCACCAACTTTATCGCTCTGGCAATGGGGCAGCGGCCCTGGCTGGATCCGGTGAGCCATCAGTTGAAGACGGGCGTCCCTTTTTATGATGGGCTGATCTTTCATCGGCTGGTGCATGATTTCATCATTCAAGGCGGCGATCCTACAGGGATAGGTTCGGGTGGGCCGGGGTATGTCTTTCAGGATGAGTTTCATCCGAGCCGGCGTCACTCAGAACCCTATGTTCTTTCGATGGCCCATGCCGGGGCGAATACCAATGGATCGCAGTTCTTTATCACGCTCCGCGCCACCCCGGAGCTGGATGACTTTCATTCGGTTTTCGGGCGCATCATCTCTGGTCATGGCCTTCTCGAATCTTTAAGAAATCCAGCATTGTTTCCGACCAACGCGCAGGACCGTCCGCTTCAGCCCGTCGTGATGGACAGCGTAACGGTTTCGGGATCGGGCTTGGATGCCTTCATGGCAGGAGCGGCTTCGCGCGGGTTGCCGACGTGGAAGCCCGTCAACGCGGAGGTCAAGGCGAGGACGGAAGAGGGCGAACTTGCGGTGAGTCTGGTGTGGGACCGGCGGGAGCGCTGGGAATATCCGGCGGTGCGGTCGGTGGACCTTGTTGAATGGGAGTCGCTGGGCAAACTGATCAGCTTGAATGATGCGAGCGGCTACACGGTCGACGTGGCAGGCTCGGTTGGGGATGCGGTGTTTCTTCAGGTGCTGGGACTCGACTATTCGGGCATGGCCAAGGTGCCGCCTCAGATCTCGGTCGCGGGGGCGCGCTTGACGCTGGCGCTGGCTACCGGAGGTGAGCTTCGATTCCAGTTTAATGGTACGGGCGGCGGGACCTGGACGCATTTTGACGGCGGACTCGTGGTCGATAGCGGCACCCTCACATTGGTGGCGGAAGATACGATGCCACCTGAAGGAGCCTTTGTCGCGGAGGAGGGAACCTTGGCACCCTTGCTTTTGGTGAGGCAGATGCGTTTTGGCTTCAATAAAGGAATCGGGCCGTCCGGCTTCACGATGATCACGCCGACGCTTTCTTTCCATGACGCGAATGGCGGTTGGTATAATATGGCATCGGTTGAAGGGAACAGCGTGCCTGCCGGTCTTACTCTGAGGGGTTCGTTTTCAATTGTGATGCCTTAACGGACCGAACCGGAACTATTCGCGGGTCGCTGCGCACCTGGACTTGCACAGGCGCACGGTGGTTTTGTTGGATGCGTTGATGGATAAACCACAGAGGCGGAGGCCCCGCCCGAAGAAGAAAGGGGAAGCGAAACCGGCGATCCCACCGCCTGCGGGGAGCGAGCAGTGGACGGCACCGTGGGCGCAAATAAAGTACTTCCGTTTCAACCCGGTCATCTTCAAGTCGATGGTGGGGGCCACCTCGGCGGGTGCCTGCCCGGGAGACTGGGTCCGGGTCTACGATCCGGAAGGAAAGCCCTTTGGGGAAGGGTTGTTGAACAACAATCCCCGGGCTAAAGTAGGCTTGAGAATTTTGCGCCATGGGGCCGATGCCTGCGGGGAAAGCTACTTTGACGAAGCATTGACCCGGGCGCTGGAGCTGCGGCAGACGTGGTTCGGGCTGGGTGATGATCTGGCGCAGACCAATGCCTACCGTGTGATTCATTCTGATGGTGACGGCCTGAGCGGGCTGATTGTGGATCGGTATGCCGATACGCTATCCGTTGAGGTCAACAGCCTTGGCATCTGGGAGCGACTTCCCCGTTTGCTGAAACGGATCCATGATGTTCTTGGGACCAGACGTGCCCGGGTTTTCGTGGATCCTGAAATTGCGGCGATGGAAGGAATCAATCGTGATTCGATTGTGGGTGATCAGGTCGACCGGGTTCGGATCGTGGAGAATGGAATTCGGTACGAGGTGGATTTTGCCAAGGGGCACAAGACGGGCTTCTTCTGCGATCAGCGGGACAACCGGCGTCGGCTGGCAGGTTGGACGGCTGGCAAGCGCGTGCTCGACCTGTGCTGTTACGCGGGGGGATTTGCCCTCTCCGCAAGCGTTCGGGGTGGGGCCGGGGACGTGACGGCAGTGGATCTGGATGAGAAAGCCATTGCGCAGGCCAAGCGGAATGCGAACCTGAATCAGGCGCGGATCCGCTTTGTGCACGCGGATGCTTTCGCCTATGCCCGGCAAATGCAGCAAAACGGGGAGCAATGGGATGTTGTCGTTCTGGATCCGCCCAAGCTCATTTTGTCACGTGAAGCCGAGCGGGAGGGCCAGCGGAAGTATGAAGACTTGAATAGCCTGGCAGTGTCGCTCGTCAGACCTGGGGGCCTGCTTATTACCTGCTCTTGCTCAGGATTGTTATCGCTGAGTGATTTCGAGCGGGTCGTCACGCGGGGCGTCCATCGTGCAAACCGTCGATTGCAGTATATCGAGTTAACGGGCCCGGGCGGGGACCATCCGGTGCTGTCCAACTGTCCGGAGAGCCAGTACCTGAAAGTGTGGTGGGCGCGCGTGGTGTAGCTTGACGACTCGGCGGCTGATATGATCTGCTTCTGGCGACACGATAGCCTTCCCCCCAGAGGCCTGTTTCCCCTTCGGCAGATTCGTGACCGCCGCCGACTATCGAACCTCAATCAAGATATCCTGATGACTTTTTCTTTTTCTCGTGCGCGCACGGTCTCCGTGCGTGCCTGTGTGCTCGGTTTGTTTCTGAGTGCTCCATTGGCAACCGCTCAAGTGACCTTCACTGCGGCTGATACTGGAGAAACCAGTTTCCGCTGGGAGGAATCCGGGAGCTGGGTAGAGCGGGCTGTCCCCAATGCCGCCGGAGCTGAGGTGACAATCAATAAGTTCACCGGGCTGGACCGGAATGTTAATTTGGGCAATGAAGGCAATACCAGTGGCTTCACGGTAGGAAAGATCTTTTCGACGATTAACGCGGATGGACGAAACCGAATTCGGCGCGGTTCGTTGAGCTTTCAAGCATCGAGCGGCAATGCTGAAGTCCGTCTGGACGGCTCCGGCGAGGGGCGTCTGGAGTTCCGGATGGATGAAAGCTCCAATCAGGTCGTGCACCTTGCGAGTACCCTGGCAACGTGGGTCGAGAAAGAGAACGAAGAATCCGAGCTCCGTTTCCGGGGTAATCTTTCGGGTCCGGGCGGGCTGATTCTGAACGGGATTGGTGAGGTGCGACTTCGGGTCTCGGATCTGCAGGTTAACATGAACGGCCTTCAGCCTTACACGTATGCAGGCCCCACGGTTATCAATCAGGGGGTGCTGCGCCTGCGCCAGGCAGACCTCATCAACACCGCGTCGATTACGGTGCATCCGGGCGGGCAGTTACGTCTCGATGCCCGGCAGGGCGGTGACGGTGAGGGACCTTCCATGAATGTGAGCTACGCTCTTGGGAATGGCACCCTGACACTTTCCGGTATGGGGCGGGACGCGGCAAATCCCCTTCTGGGGGGCGTTTCCGGGGCACTGCGCCAGCATGGGCAGGGCACACCCAGCGATATTGCAACGGTCTCAAATCCTATTGTTTTTGCGGCTGATGCGGCGGTTCACTCGGCAAGCAGTGTGGATGTGGGTGGAAGCGTGCTCAACCTGAACGGTCCCCTGTCCGGCCCCGGCATGCTTATCAAGACGGGTGGCGGGCACCTGAACCTGACAGGGGCGAACACCTCCGGGGGACTGCAGGTGGATAACGGAACCGTCACCCTTCTCAGTGCAAATGCTTTGGCCAATGCCCCGCTCAGGTTCTCCAGCAGAAACTCCGTCCGCCGTTTGACGACCTTTGGCAATCACATCGTGACGCGCCTCGAGGGGACCGCCCCGGATCCAAGCTTGAACGAAGCCAATACGCTGGTGCTCCAACTGGCGGAGGGCAGCACCTTTACGGTGAATCAGGAAATCAGCTATGAGAATGGTGAAGAATCAAGCTTCACCTTTCAGGGCGATATTACCGGTAGAGCTGATTTTGTGAAGTCGGGCTCTGGCATGTTGCGCTTCACTCGCTTTGAGAAGACATACTCAGGTCGGACGATCATTGATGAAGGTGTCCTTGAGGTGTCCCAGTCTGCCGTACTGGAGAATTCTTCGGAGATTATTGTTGAGGACGGCGGACAACTGCGTCTCGGGTCCAGAGGCAACCCGGCCACTTATGCGTTTGGTGGTCCCCTGCGCTTGCGCAGTCTGGGCCGGGGCGGGGATGTGGAGGATAGCGCCTCCCAAGGTGTTCGGGGGGCCTTGCGCTACGACCCTGGAGCGGGGCAGGAGACTGCCCGGCTTGATACAGCGGTGGTCCTCGAAGCGGATGCTGGCGTTCACGTCAACGGCCAGGACAAAACCCTCGAGATCGCTGGCCCGGTGAGTGGTGGCGGGGGCCTCATCCGCAGCGGTGGCGGCGTCCTTATCCTGAGTGGAGCGAACGCCTTTACGGGAGGGACTGTTATTGATAATGGGATCACACGGGTGCGGGCCGGTTCTTCGATCGGTTCGGGTGTGCTCGATTTCGAAGGTGCCCTGAACGACGCCACCCTTGATCTGGCAAATGAAGTCCAGGTCGTTGCCGGCCTTACAGGAGGCACGGCATCGACAACCGTATCCATCGCTCCCAACTCGACGCTGGTAGTCAATCGGGCGCTCGACGGAGCGGCCCACAGGTTCTATGGCCGACTGACCGGCGGCGGGCACCTGCGCAAGGAGGGAGCGGGTGTGACCGAATTGGAGGGTGCCATCACGGGTCTGCAACAAATTCAGGTCCAGCAGGGGCGTCTCAGCCTCTTGAACGGTGCGGCTTCGGTTGGTACCATTACGATTGATGCCGGGGCGGAAGCCGTTCTGAGCGGAACGTTCAACGATACATCGTTCAGCCCGGATGGCACCTGGATCATCAATCACACGGGGGCGACGACGACGTTCTTTAATACCGACGAAATCTCGGTCCGCGGCGAGATGCGGATGCTGGGCAGCGGCAGCGGGAGCAATACCCCGGCGGTTCAGATCACCGGCAATTTGAATTTTGAATCCGGGGCGGTGGTGAGTGTTGACGGAGGATTAGCGCCTGAGGCCACTTTCCGGATTGTCAGTGCCGACTCGATCTCGGGGTGGGAATCCGTCGATTTTGTGCCTCCTCTTGGGTTTGCCGGAACGCTCTCGTTGGAAGGCAATACACTGGTGGCCCACGTGTATGCCGATGGGATTGATTTCGATGAGTTGGAGGCCTCCATGGGGCCGGTTACTTTCGAAGGTAGTGGGTGGGTGAAAGCCGAGTGGCTCGGATTTTTCTACGTGGGCCGGACTTTTGACCTGAACACCCGTTGGATTCTGCCGGTTGGGCAGGCGTGGTGGTGGGTCAGTGCAGGGGACGCGAATGGCACCCCATGGATTTACGACTTCGGCGCGGGTTGGATCTGGACGGGCGAAGGACTCTTCCCATACGTCTATTCGTTTGAGGAGGAAAGCTGGCTGGCCTATGCCGAGAGCCAGGACGTCTACCGGTGGTTCTATCGCTTCGCGGAACCCGCCGACTGGATTCAGGTCCCCTACACGAAATAGCGGGGAATCTGTGCTCCGTCTGTTGAATTGACGGACGGAGCCCGGATCAGAGGGCGTCCTGCCCCCCAGGGGGGTCTGACTCCTGTTCGCTCAGGATACGTTGGAGCAGCTGGGTCATGTCTTCCTCGGCGGTCAGAACCCTCTGGCTGCAGTAGATGGGGCGGTCGTTGTGCAGCGCCAGGGCGATGGCATCGCTCGGCCGGGCGTCCACTTCGACTATTTTCGTCCCCAGTTCATTCTCCATCGAGAGGATGATCCTTGCATAGAAGGTACGCTCGACGACGTCGTTGATAACGATGCGCTGGAGGTTGACGCCGAGTGCCTGAAACATATTCGACATCAGATCGTGGGTCATCGGCCGTTCTCGCTGGACACCATTGATGATCATGGAAATCGAGGTTCCGATCTGAGGGTCAACGTAGATGATGAATGTTTTGTCCTCCGGGCCAAGGAAGAGGGCACAACCATTTGATGTGGGCATGACCCCTTTAACTGCAACTTTGGCCACCTCTTTACTCATCACCTTTTAACATGGGGCGGCCCCGTCCAGTCGCAAGCCTCCGTATTGAAATGTAGGCCGTTCAGGAGGGGCAGGACGGATCAATCGATCGCGGCAATGCCTGTTTTCTCGACGGTTTGGCCTTGGAATCCGCTGATGACCCACCAGATGAGGAGGAGGCAACCGTAGTAGGCGAGGACGCCGACGATCTCGTGCATGAGAAAGTAGTGGTCGCCCCCAACAACCGGTGCCAGGAAAACGATCAGGATGATTCGGATGTAGTTGAAAAGAAAGGCACAGATCGCGGCTGAGACCAGGAGGAGGAGTTTGTCAACGAATGCGATCTTCTTGAAGAGAACGAGCAGAAGCGTCAGGAGGAGGCTGGCGGCGAGGACACCAAACCCGTTGCACTCGGCGGCCACATGAAAGGGTTGGTTTCCGGTGAGGAGCAGCAACATGGGGCCTTCATCGGAGCCTTTCGCGAGCGCCAGTTCTGCGTTCTTGCCCAAGGCCGCGAGAAGCCAGGCGGATCCACGCGCGGCCAAGGTCCGCATGGGCCAGTCGAGCAGCGGCATGAAGAGGGCGAGGAAAACGTAGAGGCTGAAGGCCCCGAGCAGCGCGGTTATAAAACGGGCCGCTCGCCGTCCAAGAACGTAAAGGAGTGCCGCAGCGATGGAGAGGATCAAGCCGGGCAGCACCAGAAACGTGATGTGGGAGATTGCCGCCACAACCGCGAGGACAAGCCCACTGGCAAGTAAGACCCCCGCCCCGGGCCCAAACTTCAGTTGAGGCTTTAGGTCCTCCCGGTTGTCGTAGATCAGAAAGACAAGGGCTAACCCCAGAATAATGAAGGCGTGCAGGAGTTGCTCATGGGTCACGGTCTGGTCCCAGAGCCAACTGGTGACTGGGAGAAAGGTGAACGCCACCACCGCGAAGAGACTCAGGGGAAAGGCTTCGCGGCGGAGCCGTTCAATGACGGAATTTGGCATTGGTGTGAATCGAGCCCCTTAGGCGTCGGGGGTGTGAGCCCGATTGTAGGCGCTCACCAGCGCGTTCAGACCACCGAGCTCAATATTGGTATCGATGCTAGCGCCCCAGAAGGTTCGTCCTTCTGACTCCAGTTGGATTTGAATAAAACTGACGGCTTCGGCGGAAGACCCCTTGGTAATGGCCTTTTGCGCGTAGTCTGTGAGTTTGAAATCCTTGAGACCGCCGTTCTCGAGGGCGTTTACAAAAGCGGCGATGGGTCCATTTCCGCGCCCCTCGATTTTCTTCTGCCCGCCATTCACAACAATGGATGCGGCGACGCCGACCTTGTGTTGCTCGTTTGGGTTGTGGTGTATCTCGTAATCGACGAGCTGAATCGGTGAGGTGAGATTCAGGTACTCCTTCTCAAAGGCTTCGCGGATCTGGATGCTGGTGAGTTCGGCGGAGGTATCGTCAGCGATGCGGGTGGCTACGTTGCCGAATTCCGGGTACATCGCTTTGGGCATGGCGATTCCGAAGGCGTGTTCCAGGATGTAGGCCACGCCGCCCTTTCCGCTCTGGCTGTTGATTCGAATGATCGCTTGGTAGGTTCGCCCGATGTCGTTGCAGTCAATCGGAAGGTAGGGGACTTGCCAGCGGTCGTCCTCCTGATGCTCCATCGCATCCAAACCCTTCTTGATGGCGTCCTGGTGACTGCCGCTGAAAGCGGTGAAGACGAGGTCTCCGGCGTAGGGATGACGATCGTGCACCGACATGCGGGTGCACATCTCATACTGCGCGCGGATGTCCGGCAGGCGCGAGAAGTCGAGTTTGGGATCGACCCCTTGCGTGTACATATTGAGGGCGACGGTCACGATATCGAGATTGCCGGTGCGCTCTCCATTTCCGAACAACGTTCCCTCCACGCGATCGGCCCCTGCCATGAGGCCGAGCTCCGCTGCGGCGATGCCGGTTCCCCGGTCGTTGTGGGTGTGGAGGCTGATTATGACCGCGTCACGCCCGCTGATGTGCCGACAGAACCATTCAATCTGATCGGCGTGAACATTGGGGGTGAAGAGCTCTACGGTCGCCGGCAGGTTCAAGATCAGTGGACGCTCCGCCGTGGGCGCGATCACTTCCTTGACCGCTTCACAAACTTCGAGCGAATACTCCAGTTCGGTATCGCAGAAGCTTTCAGGCGAATACTCGAAGCGGATGTTGCCGGTAGCCTCCGCCGAGAGATCTTTGATGAGGCGTGCTCCATCCACCGCAATGGCCTTTACCGAGGCCTTGTCCGAGTTGAAGGTGACCCGTCGCTGCAGGGGACTCGTGCTGTTGTAGAAGTGCACGATGGCGGTGGAAGCGCCCTCCAGGGCTTCAAACGTTCGGCGAATGAGGTGTTCGCGGCATTGGACAAGGACTTGAATATGAACATCCGAAGGGATACGTTTTTCTTCAATGAGCCTTCGGATGAAGCGGAATTCGGTGTCGGAGGCGCTTGGAAATCCAACTTCAATTTCCTTGAATCCAATCTCGACGAGGAGATCGAACATGCGGAGTTTTTCGTCGACCGTCATTGGGACGGGGAGGGCTTGGTTGCCGTCGCGCAGGTCGACGCTGCACCAGATGGGGGCGCGTTCGATCCGTTTGTTTGGCCAGGTGCGATCCGGGAGCGCGACCAACGGGTAGGGCTGATATTTCGAAATTGGGTGCTTTTGCATGGGCATGGCAAAAAATCATTAGGTGTGGTTCGCAATCATTGCGAGGAACCGGTCGTTCATCAAAAGCATTGGAACGTCCGTGTGAACAAAGGCATCGGGCATCGGCCCGCTCGTGATTCAGTCATCTCCCCCACCGGGGAGACGCTGGCGAAGGGATCGAGCGAGGCGGGTCAGCCGATTCAAGCGTGACGATAGCGGATTAAATGCCGGGCCAAGTGTTGCCATGTCGTTGTGAGGAGAAGCGCTTCGGTGTCTCTTTGTCAAGGCCGTGGAATCCGGGCTTCCTGGCGGTGGTTGTCGGGTTGACTCTTGCCTTGGGGAAGGGCCTGCGTAACTTGAACTTTCGAGCATGCATACCCTTTGGATCATTTCGACGAACACAGTCGAGCGCGAGAGCATGGAGCTCTTCCTGACACAAAACGATTTCATCGTGAGATCCTTCTCCTCCCTGGAGGAAGCGACGCGTCTGGATGGCGGGAGCCGGACTGATTTTGCGATTCTCTCACAATCGGACCAATCCCTTCCGAAGCCGGCGGATATTGAGCGTCTTCGGGAAGTTTCGCAGGCCCGACGGATCTATCTTCTGGGAGAGGGCTTCAATCGGGAAGAAATTGGCCGGTTCCTGAGTTGTGGCGTCAGTGGTATCTTTTCACGGCCGCTTCGGCCTTTGGCGATTATCCGGAAGCTTAAGGAGGACCTTGATGAGGGGTTGGGGGATGATCCCGATGGCAACAAGTCCGGCGGAGAGGTCTCGGCATCGTCCAGCATGCTGACTCTGGGTCCGCATGGCTTCACGAGTTCGGGGTGGCAGGAGTTGGCGAATATCATTCTCGGACACGGGGATTTTCCGACTGTGCTATTCGTTCAGTCGCGTTCGTCTGTCATCTTCCGTCTCTTCGTGGAGAAGCTTCAGCGGCGCCTTCCGAGTGCCCACCTTGTATTTTTTGATGGGCCGGAATCGATGATCCGATCTGGCGTGGTGGCTGAAATCGAATATGGCCAGTGGCGGCGTCCGCCGGTGGTGGCTGTCTATTCAGATGTGCTACCGCAGCCGGGCCTGATTCGTTTCTTCCTCGACGATCTCAATCTTCGAAATGCCGGGGAAGATGGTTTGCTCCGCTTGGTGCTCGGTTCGGGCGAACCGCTTGAGGAGCTTTATTCCTCCGGGCGGATCGACGAGAAGACGCACCGGTTTCTGCGTCAGTTCATACTTCACTTGCCACTGGCTGAGTCCTTCCGCGAAGACTGGGGGCGATTGCTGGAGTTTCGGGTGCAGGAACTGGTTCGGGGCGTGGAGGAGGCTGGAATGGCGAACCTTTCGATCCCCAGTGATCTCTTTGAGGGGGTTGACTTGTCGGCCTCCCTCGGAGAGCTTGAAGGATTCGCTCAATGGCTGGCATCCAGTGCCATGAATGCCCAATGGCCGGAAGAGCCGATGCTGCGGGCACTGGCGAGGAACATTGCCGTGTTTTCCACGCCCGAAGCCCGAAGAAGCTTTAATGTGGAGGACGAGGTCGAAGTTCGTTCGGGGGTGATTGAGGATGAACTCGAGGCCTTTCTCAAAAACGGTTAACCGGGATCCGGCGCTATGCTTTTGACAGATACGAATTCAAGTCCGGCCGAAGCCCATGATCTCAACGAGATTGCTGTTTTCCCAATCCGGTTGGCGATTGTCGAGGATGAGCCGGCGGTGGCGGAGGCGCTGAACGATGTGCTCGTGGCCCAATCCTATGAAGTGGAGGTGTTCCACTGTCCGATGAAAGCTCTGAAGCAGCTGACTTTGGAACGGTTTGACGGGCTCTTGCTGGACTATCGCATGCCGACGTTGAATGGGCGGCAGTTTTTCGAGAAGGCGCGGCGGCGGGGGATCGTGATTCCGACGGTTCTGATCTCGGGCTTTGTCGATGAGACGCGGCTGATGGAGATGGTGAATCTCGGGTTGTGCCGGTTCCTCCAGAAGCCGGCTTCGAGCCAATCCCTCTTTGGTACCCTTCGCTCTCTCGGTCTTGGGCCTGATCGGGCTCTGTCGCGGCGCGCCGAGTGGGAGGAGTGGCGGGAGCATTGGAAGGCCCTGACTCAGGCGGATGAAGCCGCTCTGCGCGCCACCTGTCTCACGGGAATTCCCTGGAATTCCTTCCGTGCCCTCCCTGCCCGGTCGGCGCTCGATCGAAACCTGATTTGCGAGGTGTTGAGGCGCTGGGATTCATCGGGTGTGATTGCGCTTGAAGGGGATCCAGGGGCGGATTTTGAACCCATTTTGCGCGAACTCCTGCCGATCGCGCATCCCTATGTGAGGTCGATCGAGTTCATGGACGGCACGGGGATGGAATTTGCCACGCGGCTGGAAAAAGCGTCATCCGAGCCGGTTCTGGAGACACTGACGGTGGGGCTGTTCTCGGATGCTTCAGCAGTCGCTCAGGTCTTCGATGCCGAACGTGCGGGCACGGCGTCGGTTGGATGGGTGCTTGAAGCCGGGATGCCGGGAAGCTCGCAGCGGGCTATTCTTCAGCGGATGGGGTGGATGGCACCCCGGGTCCCCTCTTTGGGTGATCGCCCGCAGGCTTTGGCTCATTACGCCAGGGTGTGTCTGTGCGAGGCATCAAAGAAAGCGTATGGGCGTGAATGGCAGTGGAGTCCTGAAGCGGCAGCTTGGCTTATGATTTACAATTGGCCAGGGAATTTGGGGGAACTCGAAGCGGTCGTTGATGCTATTATCCTTCGAGGGATGGATGAAGTGGTTTCACTCGATGATTTAAAGAACGCCCTCCAGCGTGTCTCGCGTTTGCCCCCGGATCTGGATCTGGGGCCGGATCGTCTTCGGGATCGTTTGCGCGCCGATATCCTGCGACCCTTGCTGAAGACGATTTCGGATGATGAGCTGGTGGCGACGCTGGCGAGAATTCTCCCCGAGCAGGCCACGGAAGCCCGGCATTATTGCTTGGTGTTGGATGGGGTGGAAGCCAAACCCCATAACTTCAGCGACACGATCCGCGGCAAGCGAATCTCTCTCCGGGACTAGCGGGACAGAACGAGCTTTTCAAACGGTGGGAACGGGGCATTCTTTCCGGGTATGGTTCGTCTCTTTGTGCTCATCCTTCTGGTTTTTTGTGTTGGGAGCACGGCTGTCCGGGCTACAGCCGCTGTCGAACCCGGCTTGGAACCGCGCTTTGGACCCTACAAGGCATTGGTAATTGATCCGGCCTTTGTCGAAGGGGTGCGGGTGGATGAAGGCCGAATTTATCTCATGTTGACGCCGACTGCGATGAAGCATCCGTTGCGAATGAAGATATCGATGGAGAAAGGTTCCGTCTACCGGAAGTGGCACACAGGGGCGGAGGTCCTTATCGCTCCTCCCGATCCGGACCGTGGTCAGGGGAAGTGGACGGATTGGATAGAGACCCAATCTGCCTACATCGAGTATTGGATGGACGGGAACCTGATATTGCATCTTCACAACGCGGAGTAAGGGGATATGGAAGATTTCGATTTTTTGCGGATTAGGAGGGAGTCAACTTCACTGAAGCGACCCACTTGGAGGATGCTTATCCTTCTGTTTGGAGGGGCCCTGATTTTCCTGACCCTGCTTACCGGGATCGTCTCGTTTGCACAGCAAAAACTGGGTTTGGGGGCGGCCCGGCTGCCCGATTTCGGCTCGGTTGAGAATATTGATGAGCGGAAGGAAGCCTTCTTCAAGTATGTCCTCCCGCTGGTCGAGGCTTCAAACACCCAGCTTTTGGACCGGCGCGCTCGATTGGAAGCCATTCGCGAACGTTTGATGGAGGGAGAGAGATTGTCTTTTTCCGACAGGCGTTGGGCGGGGCGCCTGGTGAAGAAATACGACCTTGGCGAGTTGGTGACAGAGCTCGATGCGGGAAGCCTGGACGTTCTTCTGGAGCATGTTGATGTGGTACCGGCGGGTCTGGCGCTGGCTCAGGCGGCCTTGGAAAGCGGTTGGGGGATGTCTCGTTTCGCCCGTGAAGGCAATAATCTGTTTGGGATGTGGTGTTACCGTCGGGGCTGTGGAATTGTCCCACGGGATCGGCCGAAAGGAGCGACCCATGAGGTTGCCCGCTACCGGACGCTGCAACGTTCGGTCGACGCCTACATCCGCAACCTTAATGTCAATGCTGCCTACGCGCCGATGCGGGAAGTCCGCAAACACCATCGGGATCAGGGGCAGCCCCTTACGGGTGAGGCCTTGGCCGCCGGCCTGCTTCGCTATTCGGAGGAGGGGGAGGCGTATGTGGAAAAGATTCGTACGGTGATCCGGAGTAACGATCTGGACCGTTTGGACCGTTTTAACCTCTCAAGTTGATGAAGGCGCAGACCCGACACTGGATCTGGATAGCCATTGTCGTCTACGCGTGTCTGGCGTTTCTTCACCACCTTCAGCAGCCGATCGCCTGGCATCCCCAGCTGGATGGTAAGGAGAACGTCGTCTTGGCGGATGCGCTCCGGCAGGGAAATTTCGGCGACGAACCCTTCTATCGGGCGATGTTGTACCCTGGTATTCTGGCGCTTCTTCAGATGGTGGTGGGATCCGGAACACTTCCGATTGCGGCCTCACTCCTGGGATTGGCGGCACATTTCGTTGCTTCAGGGTGCGTTCAGCGCCTCAGCCACCGGATTTGGCGAAGTAACGCGGCAGGGAATATCTCTCTGGCGCTTTATGGCCTGAACCCCGTCTTGGTTTACTTTGCGCTGGAGCCGCTCGATATCACGCTGGGCATTGCTCTCTGTTTGGTCGGCTTGCTCATAGCCGGTCTGGGGAACCCTGAGGCTGAGCAGGACATGCTCATTGGCCCCAAGCGGTGTCTTCTCGGCGGGCTCTTCCTGGGCTTGGCTGTTCTGGCACGTCCCCATTTCCTCCCGGTCCTGATTCTCCTTCCAGTGGCGCTCTCCCTGCCTCTCCTCGGTCGGAGAATTGCCTGGCGGCGGAGTTCGCTGGTGTGGGTGGCAGGCGGCATCTGCCTGCTGGGGATGGGGTTGGTGAATTTCACGATCGGAGGCGAATTCCGGATGTTGCCTTGGCAAGGAGCTTACAACCTCTACGCGGCCAACCGCACAAGCGCCAATGGGAAGTACCTTACGCAGGAAGTGTTCTTGCGGGATATTCCCGAGGGGGCTAATCCCACCCGGCTTGAAGGAGAGTTTCTGTATGCACGGGCAACCGGAGAATCGCCGCCGTTTTCCATTGAAGCCCAGAACAGCTTTTGGCGGGAGGAATTCTGGAACTTGGTGAAGGAAGATCCCCTCCGTTTTGCTGCCCTGCAAGGACGCAAGATCTATTACCTGTTCAACAATTTTGAACAGTATAACAACAAAACTTATAGCTATCAGAAGGCCCGTTCACCGGTTCTGCGCTGGAACCCCTTGGGCTGGGGCCTTCTCTTCGTCTTGGGGGCGGGGGCTTTCTTTCTGCGCCGCCCGCTGCAACGTCCGATCCCCGGACTTCTTCTTCTGGCGACAGGCTATGCCGCCGCGATGGGCCTTTACTTCGTCAGTGCCCGCTTTCGACTGCCTCTTGTTTCGGTGCTGGGAATTCTGGCAGGTGGGTGGGGCTTGTGGCTGGCTCCTTACCTTGAAGGAAAATTGGATAAAGTGCGGGACTGGGGGCGTCAGCCGCTGATCGCGTTTGGGGCCATGATTTTGGCGGGGGTGCTTACTTTCACGTCGTTCTTCGAAGCGTCGGATACGCGCACCTTCATTCAAGATGAAATGCTTTTGGCAAACGCGGCGGCAGAAAGTGGAGTGGATGCCGAGGCCTTTGCCTTTGCTGCGCGGGTGCTCGAGCGCGACCCATATAGGCAGGATGCCCTTCGCATCTATCTGGTAAGCGCATTCAACCTGAGCGTTGTCGGTCATCCTGTTGAGTCCACCTTCGGGAGCTGGGAAGCTCTGCGGCCACGAGTGGAACAATTTCAGCCGGGAGATCCTGCCGCGTTCCTGGTCTCAGGAGTCATCCTCTGGAATGCCGGACATTCGGAGCGGGCGCGCGCTTTATGGCTGGAGGCGGTTGAGCGCTACGGGGTGGGTGCCCGGAGCAGCCAGATCTGTCTGGCCCTGGTGGATCGGGATCCCGAACGGCTGGTCGGGTTGGAGCTTGGGCGGGAGGAGGTGCAGGCCCTCCAGGCGATCCTGCGGCGGACGGTACCTCCGTCCGAGTGACACCCAGGCAATGGCTGCTGTATTCGAAAAAGACTACTTTTTCTTTGCCGAGGCGTCGGCAGTCTCTGAAGCGGATGGGTCGTCGTCCAAATTATAGATGTAGCCAACTCCGTGGATCGTTTTGAACGCTTCCATTTGGATGTTCTGGCTGGAATAGGCATTGCGGATTTTCACGATGTATTGGTCCAAGCTACGGCTGCGAACATCCGCGTGGATGCCCCAGACAGCGTGAATCAAGCTTCGGCGGGTGACAACGGTGTTGGCGTTCTGGGCAAGGTAAGTAAGGATGCCCAGCTCCTTCCGGCCGATTTTCTGGGTGTTGCCTTTTCCGAAGTCGATTTCCATCCGGATGGGGTGGATGGTGGCCCCGCAAAATAAGAACGGATCCTGCGTCAGCGCAGCGTTCTTTGTGATGTGAAAGTCGAAGGCGGTTTCTGCCCGCCGCAGCACGGCGTGGATGCGCGCGATCAATTCGGGGAAACTGAAAGGCTTGGTGATGTAGTCGTCGCCTCCCATCTCCAGACCCTTGACCTTATAAATTTCTGAATCGTCGGCTGTGAGGAAGATGATGGGAACCCGGATGTTGGCCCGCTTGAGGTCGTCCACCAGAGCAAAACCGGTCTGGTCGGGCAGGTTCACGTCCAACAATAACAAATTTGCGAAGTTGTTGCTCAGGAAACGGACCACGTTTGCGGCTCGGTGGTAGACCTGGGTTTGCATGCCTGAGGCCTCCAACTGCTCGGAGATCATTTGTGCGATCTGCTTGTCGTCCTCAACTATGAGAATGAGTGGTTTTGGTTTTGCCATTGCTGGATAGTCAAGTGTGGGTTTTCCCGTGTGGAAAGACGTAATTTTTTACATTAGGACGATAAATGCAATTTTACATTTGTAAAGAGAGCATTTTTACAAGTCCTTCAAACGGTCGACAGGAGATGTGGGAGAAATGGGGCATCGGATAGAAATGAATTAAAGCCCCCGCTTCCAGCATGTGCTCTTTTATCTACGGGAATTGGAACTGTGGGAGTGCGTTTTCTTGGCGGATGGTGTCGAAGAGTTGGGCTTCGGCGGTGCGCATGGCTGCGATGGAGGGGGCGTCATGATCCCGGAACCCGGCGAGGTGGAGCCACCCATGAATGAGGTACAGGGTGAGTTCCTCGCTGGCCGACCAGTTTGCCTCGGGGGCCTCTGCCTGGGCGATCTCTACATTTGCGGCGATGTCCCCGGCGTGGTCCTCTTCAGGATCGCCGGGGAAGGTCATGACATCGGTTGGCGAAGGATCGTTGAAGAACTGATCATGAAGTTGCTGGGAGCGCTCGTTGCCGACGAAGGCAATGGAAAGGATGCCTGGCGGAACTGTTCGACTCAGCGGATGCTTGTCGAGGACCTGAAAGAGCCGGGCGAGTTCGGCATCATTCCAACGGAAACCGGAGAGTTCGCTACTGGCTTCGAGCTGACGTATCGGCAGATGCATAGCCTGTTCAAGGTTCCGCGGATCGCTCAACCTTTGACGGAATCCGTGGGCGTGCTTGCCGGGACCTCTGGCTTCTTTGCCTCCTCTTTTGCTTCGGCGTCCTTGCCGGCAGAGGTGGGCGCAGGCATGGCCGTCGGTGGTTCAGAAGGAATCGGCTTCGTGCGGCCACTGGCAGAATCTTCTGACTCCACTGGCAGACCTGATTCCCGGGCAGCGGCGCGGGCAGCCGCTTCGACAAAGGGGTGAGCACTTTTTCGAGCCGCTCGCTTCCGGGCCTTTCGCTCGGCGTCCGGATCATCGGGGTATTCGACGCGAGCATGAAGCATGTTCAAGAGGGTGAAGGAAAAGCTGTCGCGTATCGTCGCTACTTCCCGAATCGTCAGGGGCGTGTCGTCCAGTTGCCCGTCTTCGAGGCGCTGCGTAACGATGTTGTCGATCAACTCCTCGATGCTCTGGGGGGTGACTTTTCGGAGGCTTCGACCGGCAGCTTCAACGGAGTCTGCGAGCATGATGATGGCGCTTTCGACAAAGTGCGGTCGCGGGCCTTCGTAGCGATAGGTTGCTTCGTTGATCTTATCGAGATCAACACGCGGCGTGCTGGGGAGCGGGGAGTCGGGGACGGCAGCGACGCGTTGTTGCTCCAGGGCCTTGTAATAGAAGTATTGTATGAGGCTGGTGCCGTGATGTTCCCGGATGACGTCGCGAATGATTTTTGGCAGCTTGTATTCCCGCGCCAACTGGACGCCTTCCTTGACGTGGCTCTTGATCACCAGAGCGCTCATCGAGGGATTGCGCTCGATGTGGGGGTTGTAGCCTTCGCGTTGATTCTCGGTGAAATACTCCGGTTTGATTATCTTTCCGATGTCGTGGTAGAGCGCACAAACACGGCAAGCGAGCGGGTTGGCACCGATCCGGGAGGCGGCGTTTTCCGCGAGGTTAGCCACCATTAAGCTGTGGTGGTAGGATCCGGGAGCTTCGATCTGAAGACGGCGCAAAAGCGGGTGGTTGAAATCGGTGAGCTCAAGCAGCGTGATGTCCGTTGATACCTTGAAAAGGTTTTCCCATACCGGAAGAATTCCAACGACGACCACGCCGGTTAATAGCCCTGCGCCGGTGGCTGCGACCATTTGAAGGAGAACAACGGTTGGTTCAGCGGAGTCTCTCAATCCGATGAGAATGGCAGCCCCCGCCAGGATAAGACCGGAAAAGAGACCTGCGCGCACCACCCGTGCCCGCATCTGAATGTTACGACAGAAGTAGATGGCGACCAGGGCGGTTATGTGGCTCGCGACGAGGACGTCGAAGGCATTGCCCTGCATCATCGCGTTGAGGATGCCAAGGATGGCTGCTGCCAGGACGCCGGGCCCGGAGCCGAGCAACATCGTGATAATCATCGGCCCCAGCGCGATCGGGATGAGGTATGGTATCAGGGCGACAAGGATGGGATTGGCTTCCGCCGCGCCGCTCGATGCCAGCTGGATCAGGAGGCGGACAATGATGAGATTGAAGAGGACCAGCAACCCCGAGAAGGCGATGACCCGCTGATTGTCCTTGATGGAAATGCGGGAGACGCGGAGGTAGAGAGCGGCTCCTACGACGATGACGATCACCAGCAGCGCGCGCTCGATGAAGAGGGATTCCATCCCCAGCGCGATGTCCCGTGTATGGGAGCGGCGGATTTCTTTGCGATAGGCTTCCAGTTGCTCGACCTGGCGCGCGGTCACGCGGGAATTGGGCTCGATAATGGTATCACCCTGGCGCACGCGAACGGTGACAGGTTCAACAGCGGCTTGGGTGCGTTCAACCAGGGCAGCGGTTTTTTCGGCATCAAAGCGGACATTCGGCGCGAGGCCCTCCCGTAGCATTCGGAAGAGGGCGATGGAAACGTGTCGCGGAACATCGAGGGCTGAGAGGTTGATGCGCAGGGAGCGCAGGGCTTCTTCCTGGGGCTGAATCTCGACCTGATCCAGGCGGCCTTCGTCATCGAAGACGTTGAAGAGACTGAGGCGGCCGGCCGTGCCATCAAAGGAGCTGTCTTCTATTTGGTAGATGCCCTGCCGAAGGACACTGCGCAGGGTATGAAGGGCTTCCTCGACGGCTTCTTCCCGCTGTCTTGGCGATAGTTCGGAGAACAGCGTGGCAAGATCTGCCTGGCTGAGATTGAAGGGGTTGGCACTCGATTCCTGGCGGAGGACCTCCGCGATCGTCTCGACGGTTGGCCGAGGACGAGCGGAACCTTCCGCGGGCAGGGAAAGGTGAGCCGAGATCGATTCAAGAATGTTGGTGAACTGCTCTGCAAACGCCTGGTAGGGCGTCATGTCGATACGGAATACAGGAGGAACACGGCGCCCTCTCTCATCCTGCATGGCTTGCGTCTCGATCTCGCTGATATACTGGAAGTCAATTTCGGCGATCGTCCTCGAGCGCGCGACTTGTCCCTCATTGACGGGAGGACTGGGCGGGGGGAGGCGGGCAAAGCAGATCAGAATGATGAGCAGCCCGAGCAGAGCAAAGAGCCCAAAGTTGATAAAGCTGCTTCGATCCAGCGAAAAACCTTCACCCGGCTTTCCGGTGGAGGTCTGCAGTTTGCGACGACGCGGTGACTCACGAGCCTCGCGCCGGTTTTTGCGGAACATTGCCATCAGAGGAACAGTTTCATTCAGCGAACGGGAACAGACCGTGGCGAGTGCGCTCCGGTCTCTTCCTGGTAAAGGCCATAGGCATCAATAATACGCTGAACAAGTGGGTGGCGGACGACATCGCGCCCCTCGAAGTAATGGAAGGCGATTCCTTCGACCTGGCGCAACACCTGTTCGGCTTCCTTCAGGCCGGAGTATTTGTGCCGCGGCAGGTCGATCTGCGTCTTGTCCCCGGTGATCACCATTTGACTCCCTTCACCGAGACGGGTCAGGAACATCATCATTTGCTCGGGTGTGGTGTTTTGGGCTTCATCGAGGATGACGAAGGCATTGGACAAGGTGCGCCCTCGCATGTAGGCGAGGGGAGCGATCTCGATCTTGGTTTGGCGATCGTCCTTGCGGTCCGAGTCAAGTCCGGCCAGCCGGCGGCCATCAGATCGCCCGAGCATGTCGTAAATAGCATCATAGAGAGGCAGCAAGTAGGGTTGGATCTTCTCGGTCAGATCACCTGGAAGAAAACCCAGGGCCTCGCCCGCTTCAACGGCGGGGCGGGTGAGGATAATCCTTTCGACTCGCTCTTGTTGAAGAGCGTTCAATGCCGCGGCCACCGCAAGGTAGGTTTTGCCTGTTCCCGCCGGACCGATCCCAAAAACAACATCCTTTCGTCCGATGGATTGAAGGTACCTTTTCTGATTGATCGTTTTCGGGACAATGCTCTTGCGCTTGAGCGGGATAACGAAGGCCTTGTCGAAGACCTCGCGAAGTTCCTGGACCCGGCCCTCCGCCACCTCCCGAAGGATGTTCCCGAAATCGGTTTGGGTGATTCGGAGTCCGTTGGCGCGCGCATTTTCGAGGATATCGAAGAGGTCGACCGCGGCATGGAGGGCTGGCTCCGCGCCCTCGATCCGAACCCAGTCATCGCGGGTAATGAGCTGAACGCCGAGGACAGACTCCGCGAGCCGGAGGTTTTCTTCCGTGCTGCAATAGAGTTCGGCCAGAAGCCGTGGGCTTTGAAAATAAAGCGTTTTTTCAGCCATCGAGATGTTTCCTAAGGGCTTCCCATGTGGCATCCAAGGCTTGGGGAAGGGTGCGTGTCTGGCCGATCACGGAAATGAAGTTGGTGTCACCGGACCAGCGCGGGACAATGTGGATATGCAAGTGCCGGGGAATGCCTGCGCCACTGACCTTGCCAACGTTGATCCCGATATTGAACCCGTCCGGATTCAACGCCTTCTGGATAAGCTCCTGAGCCTCTACAATCAGTTCCATCAATTCTGCCCGTGCGTCCTGACAAAGTTCCTTCAAAGTAGGAACCGCCTGGTAGGGCACCGCCAAGAGATGGCCTGGATTGTAGGGGTACTTGTTCATCACAAGATAATTATGCCGGGCCCGCTTGATGATCAGAGCTTTCCGATCGTCTCCCATCCGGGGCAGAGCCTCGAATGGATTGGTGTGACCCTCATTCTCCTCCGCAGGAGATGTCACATAATCCATTCTCCAGTATGCTTTCAGGATATCCATGCACAGCAGCTCTCAGACTGCCAGGACTCCACGGACAGCCCCCGCCAGCGGTGGAAGCATTGGAAAGAAACAGACAAGTTCATGGCACTCCAGAAAGAGGGCGGGAATCTACTCGCACTTAAACGCATGTAAAGAAGGAAACCAGATCTGCGCTTGGGCCCCTGGTCTGAGGCCTGTTTTACGAGTAACAAACCCTATCTCAGGAGGGTCGCGTGGGCCGCGCAAGCAGAATCTCCCAAGCCCCTGTTTGACCTTCTCTGTCATGGAACCCGGAGCGGGAAAACTTAGGATTTAAGAAATTTTAACCTTGTTAGCGTTGTGGGTCTGAGGGATAACTGAGTGATAACCCTCATGAAAACGTTATCCCTCCCAAGATGATCGATTCTAAACCAAGGGGTATGATTTTTAGTTTGGGGCGCTTCCAGCATGGGAACAAAGGAGCTGTGAGGCGATGTCGGGGGGCCTTCCGGCGGGCATTGACTTGGGGCGGAGCAGGGCTCCTCCTGGGAGCGAGCCTTCTCATGGGCGCGGAGCCTTTGGCCCCGCATCCTGAAGCGGGGCTTCCGGTCACGATGCGAATAACGGATCGCGACTACTTGAATGAAGTGCTTGAGCGTTCGCCGGTTCAGCATGCGAGTGGATTGATCTACTACTCTCGGGGCGGAAAGCTGATGGAGTTTGATGGGGTCAACCGTCGAGGGGTCGACGGCTTGGGCGATCGTCTGATGTATGCCCTTGCCCTCGGGGAAGATGGCACAACCCTTTACATCGGAAGTTCGGATGGCTTCGGGCGCATGGTGCCGGATGCGCGCGGCCAGCTCCAATACGAAAGTCTCTCCTCGCGTATGGAGGCACCGGCGGCACACGATTTCCGATTGATCTGGATGATCGATCCGTTTGGTGAAGGAGCCTTTTTTCGTGCGCTCAATCATGCGTATTTCTGGCCGGGTGGAGAGGCTGCTCCGGTCTTGGTCCTGAACTCCCGGGAAATTCATTCCCACGGATTTGTCCTCAAGGGTGAGTATTACCTGGCCGGGGGGCAGGGCGGGGTGAAGCGATGGACCGGAAGTGGCTGGACGCCGCTCCCCGGAACCGCGCATTTGAATGATACCCGTGATGCGGCCGTCGTAGGCTCCTTTCCTGAGCGGGACGGAGCGGTGTTGCTGGTAACGGCGAAGGCTGGCCTGTATCGCTTCGATGGCGAATCGGCGGTTCACTTTCCGACAGATGCCGATTCGCTTTTGGGAGAAGGCGCGACGAGTCGTGCCTTTTATGCCCGAAATGAGCTCCTGGCGGTGGGAACGCTGTTGCAGGGGTTGATCCTGCTCAAACCGGATGGCCGGATCTATGAGGTGATCAACAGTGCACGGGGGCTCGATGATGCCATGGGTGCCCCCGTCCTTCAGGATTCGGAGGAAGGGCTGTGGGTTGCGGGGAACAATGGGATACAGCGTCTGGACTGGATGGCACCTTACACTGTCCACGATGGCCGGACGGGTCTGGTCGGAAGGAGTAATGATGTTGCACGCTTCGAGGGAAAGCTCATCGGATCAACGGCAAATGGCCGGTTCCTTCTCGAGGAATCTTTGTCGAAAGACAGGAGACGGGGTTGGTCGTTTCAGCGGGATTCGACGAAGGAATGGACGAATCGATCTTTGCTCGTCGTGGGTGACCGGTTTCTTTCCATCGCCAGTCGGGTCGGAACACACGAGCGAACCTTGACGGTGACGCGCGGGGGGCAGACCGAGCTCTTGTTGGCGGATAATACGCTCATGGATCTGAAGCCCCTGCTGATGCGCGACGACGCGTTTGTAGTCCTCTTTTCAGGACGGGTCACTATCGGTGCTTTTGAGGGCGACGACGTCACCTTTGACTCTTTCGGGATCGATTCGACACGGAATATACTATCGGTTGTCGAAGGGCTGAAGGACGACCTTTGGATGGAGCTCGGGATGGGCTTTGTCGCCCGAGCCATCCGTCGCAATGGAGTTTATGAATCCGAGGTCTACAGCAGCGAACATGGACTCCCTGCCAATGAATGGATTACACCGATTTTTTGGGGCGGGGATTTGATCCTGCGTGCCTGGACGGGAATGTATCGCTTTGATGAAGAGGCCAAGCGCTTCATTAATGATAATGCGATTGTCGAACAGTTTCCGATCACCATTTCGGAAATCCCGGCTCTCTATCATGACAACATGAAGGATCTTTGGATCTCCCGGCCGTACGGCATTGTTTGGCTGGAAAGTAATGACGAGGGTTTCTATGTGCCTCACGAACTTGATTTTGGTGCTCTCGAGCCCCTCCTTGTGAGAAGCGTCTATCGCGAAGGGTCGGTGGCCTGGCTCACGAGCAGCAAGGGTCTTATTCGATTTGATACGCGCGACCTGGCACAAGAGACCCGGGCAAGCGCCCGGACCTTACTTATTGAAGTGAAAGACCTGACGTCCGACCAGGTTATCCGCGGTTCTCATGCCGCTGGAGGCTTGGCCCGGGTAGAAGTTTTGCCGCCGGATCGCAATTCGTTGCGTTTCGGATTTGCCTTGCCGGCCTTTAAGGATCCGACCCGGAATGAGTGGCAGGTCTGGATGGAGGGCCTCGAAGAGGGTTGGTCTAACTGGACTCGGGAAACCTTCCGGGAGTACCGTTATCTTCCGCCGGGGAGCTATCGCTTTCATGTGAGGGGCCGGACGCCCGACGGGACTCTCGCCCCGGCAACTTCTTTCTCCTTTGTCATCGAACCCCCCTGGACGCAGACAGCGGGTGCCCGCTTGGCGATGGTTTTGCTCGGGATTGCTCTTGTGATGATGGTGGTGCGTTTTGGTCGCAGTGCGCTCGCCGCCGAAAACAAGCGCCTGGCCCGGGTGATTGAAGCCCGTACCGCTGAAGTCCGTGCGGCAAGTGAGGCCAAAAGTCGTTTTATTGCGCACATCAGCCACGAGATCCGGAATCCGGTAGGAGGAATCCTCGAAATGGTTCGCACGCTCTTGCGGGGCTGTGTCTCCGAGGATGAGGGCCGCCGTCATCTCCAGACGATCGAAGCGTCGACGGACGCTGTTCTGAGGCTGACCGAGGATCTGCTGGATATTTCCCGGATCGAATCGGGCAACCTGAGTTTTGAGGCAATCGCTTTCAGTCCGTGCGAGTTGATCGAGGAGGTGCTGGCCACGTTTCGTCATCATGCGGATGGAAAAGGGATCGACTTGCGCCTTCATGTTGAGCCGACGGCAACCGGTGCGGCCATCGGCGATCCGACTCGCGTGAGGCAGGTCATTTCAAACCTTGTGGGGAACGGGGTGAAGTTCACCGCCGAGGGCCATGTTGCTGTGGCGCTTGCCCGGAAGCAAAGTCCGGAAGGAACAAATTGGTGGTGTGTCCGGATCTCCGATACCGGGAAAGGAATCCCGCCTGATTTGATGGATCGTCTCTTTGAGCCCTTTGAACAGGGGAGTGCAAGAACGACCCGAAAGTTTGGCGGGGCCGGCCTCGGACTTTCGATTTCCAAGGGTCTGGTGGAGCGAATGAAAGGAACGCTCACCGTTTCGAGTGAACTGGACGCGGGCACCACCTTCGAGCTGAAGCTTCCGCTACCGGTTGCCGGGACAGCTCAGGTAGAAAGAGTCGCCAGAGATCATGAGGGAGCAAGCGTCCATGGAGAGGGTCCAAAACAACGGGTTCTGGTGGCGGATGATACCGACGTCATGCGCGAACTGGTCCGGCTGCTGCTGACAAATGCAGGCCATACGGTTACTGCCGCCAGCGATGGGCAGGCAGCGTTTGAAGCGTTTTGCGAGCATCCTTCGGAATTGGTTTTGCTGGATGTTCATATGCCCCGGATGGAGGGGTCCGAGGTGGCGAGGCACATTCGACGCTGGTGTGAGGCGAAGGGGGTTACGCTGCCTTATATTGCCTTGATGACAGCCTCGGTCCCGCGGATGGAGATGGAGATTACAGCTCTATGCGGCGCGCAATCCATTCTGCCCAAACCGCTGCGGCGCGACGCCCTCAATCGCTTCATTTCAGAAGGGGCCTTTTTCTATCAGCAGGCTCGGGCCGAAGGGGGAGCGGCTGCAGATCCGGCTGAGGCGGTTTGCCTGACGGCCGATCAATTTTCCGCGTTTATTGAGCAGCGTCGGGAGTTTGCCAAGATTGCTCTGAAGAACGAGGCGAGGGAGGCCGTCTTGTGGAACCTCCACGCCTGGAAGCTAAGCCTGGCTGGGGGCGGGCGGGTGGATGAGGCCGCTGCGGTGGATGAAAGCCTGGTCGCCGCCCGGGCAGGAGATTTCTCCAAGGCAGCGGCGCTCTTGGGCGAATCCTCGATTTCGGTCTGAACGAGGGGACGGAGGTATCCAGTTGCGCGCTCCCGACAAAGCTCGAAGATCGGGACTTGTGGATCCTGAAAGTGACAAGCCCCCCTCCCGCTCGCGCAATCCTCTGGCTTTCTCCCGAATGAGGATCAGCCCGTTTCGGCACCGGCTGCAGTACCTTCTGGAGTCGATTTTGTTAAGCGGCACACTGGGGCGACTTTCCATCGCTGCGTTGGCAATTCTGGTGACCGCGCTGACCGCTGGAATGCTGGTCTTTTCCTTTGCCCAGGGAACTGAACATGCCTTTTCAAATCCCTTTGAGGCCGCTTGGTGGGCCTTTCTACGTCTTTCGGATCCGGGCTATCTGGGGGACGATGAGGGCTTGCTGCTCCGGACGGTCTCGACGGTCCTGACCGTCGGCGGCTATGTCCTTTTTCTGGGCGTTCTTGTCGCGATTCTCACTCAGGGCTTGAATGAAAAGATCAGGAAGCTGGAGATGGGGACGACACCTGTCAGCGCCCGTAAACACATTATCCTGTTAGGCTGGACGAACCGGACGCCACGAATGGTCCGTAATTTCGTTTTGTCGGAGGCGCGGGTCCAGCGCTTCCTGCGTCGGATCGGGGCGCGGCGCTTGAAGCTTCTCTTGCTCATCGAAGAGGTGGGGCCCGAACATTGGGTCGAGCTGCGGGCGTTTCTCGGCCGGGACCGGCGAAAGAACGGTGTGATTATGCGATCGGGAACCCCGCTTCGTTTGGAGCACCTGATGCGGGTCGATTTTCTACGGGCCAGTGCAATTGTGCTGGCGGCTCAAAGCCGGACCGGGCGACGGGCCGCAAGTGAGTCCGATAACGCAGCCGTGAAGACGGTTCTTTCAATTTCGCACAGCCTCCGCTTTGCCGAACTGAATTCACCTCCGCCCATGCTGGTCGTGGAATTGCACGATCCCTGCAAGGTCCCCACCGTTCTCGGTGGCTACCGCGGGCCGATCGAAGTCATCTCCAGTGATCAGGTTCTCAGCCAGATTCTCGTGCAGATGGCACGGAATCCCCGGATCAGCTTTGTCATCCGGGAGTTGCTTTCACAGGGGGTTGGAAGTGAGTTCTTTGTTCGCGATTGCCCTCCGGTTCTGGTGGGAAAGGAGTTCTGGCAGGTTGCCTCAACCCTGGCTGACGCCATCCTCATCGGGGTGACCTGGCAGACGGATGGAAACATTCAACCTCTGTTGAATCCGCCGGTGGGTCATCGGCTCGGAGCGGACCAGAAACTGGTTTATGTGGCGAGGACGTGGGACGATCTGGAATTTATTGAGGCTGCTGACAAGGCACCGGTATGGCCCGTTCCGAAGCCGAAACCGAAGGGGGGCGGGCAGACCCCTCTTCCGACTTTGCGCTTGCTCGTGCTCGGTTGGTCCGGACGGCTTCCTGCCCTGCTGAGTGAACTGGAATCGTATTCTCAGGAGACTTTCAGGATAACAATCGCGGGGCGGGCGCCTCTCTCTCTGCGGCAGGAGTTGTGTGCTCAATATGCACCTGATCTGGAGCGAATGGAGATTCGCCATGTAGAGGCCGATTACACAGTGCCTTCCCGTTTGGCGGCACTCAATCCAGGCGAGTTCGATGGTGTTCTGTGTCTGGCGAGCGATCAGGCTGATTCCGATGAGGAAGCCGATGCCCGGACGCTGGTCGCTTATACAACGCTTCAATCGATACTGGCTGAATCGCCTTCAAGGCCGCGAATTTTGGTGGAGCTCCTGGATGAACTGAACGTTGGGCTGATCGATCCCGGGCGCAGCGAATACCTCCTGAGTCCCGACATCCTCAGCCATATGCTCGTGCAGGTTTCTCTGCGGAGGGAATTGAATGCTGTATTTCGGGAGCTCTTCAGTGCGAGTGAAAGGGAGATCCAGTTCCGCGACTATCGGTCTTATGACTTGGAAATGGGGCGGCCGGTGAGTTTTGGAGAGATTCAAGCGCTTGCACGGGCTCATGGGGAGATTGCCCTCGGCATTTTTGAGCCGGAGGGTGGCATCCTGCCTGCCGGGGGAGTGAGCCTCAATCCGGGGCGAGAGCGAATCTGCCGCCCGGGCGAGGAGGATCGGATCGTGATCTTGCAGTAGCCAGGAGGTCGGATTCAGCCCTGGATTCCAATTGCAGGGGAGGCTGCTTTGGCCATCGTGCGGGTCATGGACAAAGCAAGTATTGCCGAGGTGCTGGAAGAGATTGCCCTGCTCCTGGAGATCACCGGTGAGAACCCATTCAAGGTGCGCGCGTATCAGCGAGGGGCACGGGCGCTCGGGGACCTGGAAGACGAGTTGCCGACCGTGATCGCAGAGGACCGGCTCGCATCCGTTCCAGGGATCGGCAAAGCGTTGGTCGACAAGATTACCGTGCTCCATGAAACCGGGCAGCTTCCCTATTACGAGGCGCTGAAGGCATCGGTTCCAGCAGGGTTGCTGGGAATGTTGGAGATTTCTGGCTTCGGGCCAAAGAAGATCAAGAAAGTCTACGACGAGCTTGGGGTGGATTCGGTTGAGGCGTTGCGCAAGGCTTGCGAAGACGGACGGGTGGCAGCGCTGAAGGGCTTCGGTCCAAAGACCGCACAGAATTTGCTCAAGGGGATTGAGAACCTCGAAAGCTATCGCGCGCGGCATCTTTGGTGGGAGGTGCAGGCCGTGGCGCTGCCGGTTTTGAGTGCTTTGCGAGCCTTCCCGGAAGTGCGCCGGGCCGAAGTGGCGGGCAGCTTCCGCCGCGGAATGGAGACGGTCGGTGATCTGGATTTTCTCGTTGCGGCAGAAGCATCCGCTCCGGTGATGGACGCTTTTACGGCTCTGCCGGGTATCGCCGCTGTTCTTGCAAAGGGTGAAACCAAGTCGAGCGTCCGCTTTCTGAGCGGCCTTCAAGCCGATTTGCGGGTGGTGCCGGAAGCTCAGTTCGCCTCGGCTCTCCACCATTTCACCGGATCAAAGGACCACAATGTTCAGATGCGCCAGCGCGCCTTGGCGCGTGGTTTGAGCCTCTCTGAGTGGGGGTTGTTCCCAAAGGATTCCAAGACTGGTGAGGTCACGCGCGAGTCCCTTCCGCTGCGGGATGAGGAAGCCATTTTCAGCGCGCTTGGCCTGCACTTCATTCCACCGGAATTGCGCGAGGGCCGGAATGAAATCGCTCTGGCCGAAGCGGGTGAGTTGCCCAAGCTTGTGAGCTTCGAGGATCTACGCGGGTCTTTCCACAATCACACATCCGCCTCCGACGGGCGGGGAAGTCTGAGGGATATGGCCGAGGCGGCAAAGGCCCTCGGCTGGGAATACCTCGGCATCGCCGATCACTCCAAGGCAAGCTGGCAGGCGAGGGGCCTCGATGAAGAACGCCTTTTACGGCAGGTGGATGAGATCCGTGCCTTGAATGCCACCGGCGATCTGGGCGTCCACCTGTTCGCCGGTTGCGAAGTCGATATTCTGAAAGATGGAACGTTGGACTTTGGCCCGGATTTATTGGCACAGCTGGATTACGTCGTGATCTCCGTCCACATGTCGATGAGCGGTCTCGATGCGGATACCATGACGGCGCGAATCATTCGGGCAATGGAAGTGGATATCAAGCCGCGAAAAATGTTGGGACACCTGACCGGCCGGCTTCTCCTTCGGCGTGAAGGCTACCCGTTACACGTTGGCCGGATCATCGATGCCGCTGCGGCCACCGGCACGATTATCGAGCTGAACGCAAACCCGAGACGCCTCGATATGGATTGGCGGCACTGGCGACAGGCTTTGGACAAAAATGTCTTATGCGCGATCAATCCGGATGCCCATGATCCGAGCGGACTGGCCCTGACGCGCGCCGGCGTTCTGTCCGCACGAAAAGCCGGCATGACGCCGGATGAGGTCGTCAATACGATGAACCTCGCCGCGGTGCGAACCTGGCTGGGGCTTGCGTGACCCTATTGGATAGTGGTTCGTCCGGGCCCTGAGGCACCCACTGAGACCTCTCGACCATTTCGCTCAATGGTGAGGGCTTCGCCATCACTGAAGCGGATGGATACCGGACCTTCCCGCTCAATCGAGACAGCGTCACCGGCGTTGAGAGAGCCTTGATAAAGGCGGGCACGATTCGCGACTTCTTCCACGATGACCGTGACATCACCCGTAGCGCGGAGGATCAGGTGTCGGGACGGCGCGGTCTCGGCCTCAACGGCGGATTCATTCGTGGCAAGAGTCCCTTCGGCCGGGGTATCAGGCGAGCGCAGGACGCTGATCAACAGCACCAGCAGAAGAACAACGATGCCCACACTGCCGCTGATAACAGCGATCTTGATGTAGAGCGCATTATCCCCGCTGTCGGCTGGAGGCGGGCGATCACCCGCGAGATTGGCAGACGAAGCGACAAGTGGAGGCCGCTTTGCGGTGTTGGCACTGTCCGAGCTTCCGGAAGGTGTGCGGCCTTCATCGGCGATCTCCTCGTCATCGGGTAGTTCCATCCGGCCAAGCGATTCCTTTGCAGAACCATTTCCAGTACTGGCACGCCGGGCAAGGTAGGCGTCGTAGTCTGTTAAAATATTATCGGGATCGGCTTTGACGAAACGAGCGTAGTTCTTGAGGAACCCGCGGACGTAGATTTGAGGCAGGGCAATCTCTTCGATTCGGTTGGCTTCCATGGCCAGAAGGTAGTCACCACGAATCTTCGTTGCTTCCGCCGCCTCGCGGATAGATACGCCTTTACGCTTCCGAGCTTCCTCCAGTCGTTCACCAATGGTCATTTTAGCCTCAAAATCAGGATTTGGGTGATTAAGGGCCGGTGTATTTCACAAATCAACATCTATCCAATCCTTTGTCGGAATGGCTTCCCGTGAGGGCCTTCCGGTAAACCCTGACGGCGGACGCCGGATCCGGGTCACAGAGGAGATCAGACACGACCACAACCCGTTGGCCGCCGGCATCGAGAACCCTCTGGAGATTGTGTCGCTTGATACCGCCAATACAGAAAAAGGGAATGGGTCCGTCTTTGCTTCGTGCGTAGCTGGCCAGAGCGAGTCCCACCGGCTCATAGGTCGGTTTGGTGGGCGTGGCAAAGATTGGCCCGACAGCAAAGTAATCGAGGAGATGAGCCCGCGCCAGCGCCCCTTCGATCTGCTGCTGGGAGTGGGTGGACAAGCCAAGGATGCGTTCCGGGCCGAGCCGCTCGCGAGCGTCCTCGGGTGACATGTCATCCTGTCCAATGTGGGCTCCGACGCCGGGTAGGCGGAGAGCAACATGAACAGCATCGTTGATGATCAGAGGCACGCCCTTGGATTGACAGAGCGGGAGGACGGCGCGCGCACGCGCCTCGATTTCCGTGTCCGAAGACCCCTTTGCCCGGACTTGGAGAATATCCGCGCCGCCCGCAATCAGGGCTTCAGCCGTTGCTGTCCAAGCTTCGTTTGAGGTGTAGCCAGTATCCAGGATGGCGTAGAGAAAACACCGATTTAAAGGTTTCATAGTTGCCCAAGCTCCCGAAACGGAGCCTGCAAGGGTCTGTCACTCCTTCCGAAGGGACCCTTCATCCTCGGATGACAGTGGTTGTATTTCATTGGCCGCAACCGATTCCCGGGCTGCTTCTTCCGGGTGGGAAACCGGGTCCGGGCGGCGCGCGCCGGGTGAGGTCTCGTCCACGAGTGGGAGGGCTGTTTCGCCGATTACTTTGGTGATCTTCGTGTTGATTGAATCCACATTCTCAAGGCCAAACTGGGTCTTGAGCGAGGTTCGGATCCGGCGCTTGATCTCGCTGTCCATCTCCTGCAGGCGGATGGGGGCTCGTGCCGTGAGAAAGAGGTTGATGACGAGGCGGCGGCCCTGGCGGATCCGGCAACGGACATCCTCGACCCCGGAGACTGATTCCGCCGCATGTTCAATCAGATTCCGAATGGTCTCGGGAGCGATTTCAATGCGACCGCCTTCAGACTTGAAGGGAACGATTCCGCGCCGACGCGTACGGTAACGACTGATCATCACCAGAAAAACAATCCCCAAAAGGATCGTTCCGATGAGCCAATAGACCGCCGGTGGTTCGATTAGCTGCTGCAGGGATTCGATCAGGCGGTCATTCATGAGCGGTCAATGGGGTTTAATGGAGTCAATCCAGCTCCGGTTTTCCTTCGGATTCCGGGTGGCGGACGCCGTCGACAATAACGTCAACCCGCGCCACTTCCTTATTGGTCATATTTTCGACTTGGTCGCGCACCGCGATCTGAACATCCTGTGCAACCTTCGCAAGCTGAGTGCCAAACTGGAGGATCACCTTGACGGCGATGACGTAGCGTTGCTGGTCGTCTTCACTGATGCTGACGCCGGCACCGGAATCACGCTTGCTGCCAAAGAGACCGACAATGTCGTTGCGGAAACCACCGCTGGCAAGGGACACGACCCCTACGACCTCTTTTGCTGCGATTCCAACGATCGTGGCCACCACTTCGTTGTTGATATGGATGCTGCCATGATCGGAAGCCTCCTGAATATCGACGGGACCATCCAGGCCCTGGAGCGTGTCGTCATTTTCCATAATTTCTATACCTTATGTTCTTTTTTAAGTCCGGTCGAGCTCTTCATTCGTCATTGCGAGCGTATCCTTCGGGGTTCTTGCGAGAAACTCCTCAACAAAACGGGTTGTCGCCCGGCCTTCGGCGAAGACGGGATCGCGCACAATCGCTCGGGCAAAGGATATATTTGTGCGAATGCCCCGGATAAGGTATTCGCTCAGCGCGCGGTGCATCCGGTCAAGAGCGAGCTCGCGGGTGCGCCCGTATGTGATGACTTTCGCAATCATGCTGTCGTAGTAGGGCGGCACGACATAACCCCCGTAGACATGACTGTCGAGGCGGACCCCATGGCCACCTGGCGGGTAATAAAGCGTAATCTCACCGGGGCAGGGGGCGAAGTTCCGGCCCGGGTCCTCGGCACAGACCCGAACTTCAATCGCGTGACGGGTCACCTGCACATCCTCCTGGCAGTACTGGAGGCGTTCGCCGGATGCGATCCGGATCTGTTGCTTGATCAGGTCGATGCCCGTGATCTCCTCGGTCACGGGGTGCTCCACCTGAATCCGGGTATTCATTTCGATGAAGTAGAAGTTGCGGTCCTTATCGACGAGGAACTCAACCGTGCCCGCGTTCCAGTAGTCACAGGCCGCCGCGGCCTTGAGGGCGGCTTCACCCATTCGTTCGCGAAGCTCGGGGGTCATGAACGGGGACGGCGCTTCTTCGATCACCTTTTGGTGCCGGCGTTGAACCGAGCAGTCGCGCTCCCAGAGATGGATACGGTTGCCGTGCTCGTCGCAGAGGACCTGGATCTCAATGTGGCGCGGGTCTTCGATGTATTTTTCTACATATACGGCCCCATTGCCAAAAGCTTTGGCGGCTTCATTGCTGGCCGCGACGAACTCTTTCTGAAAGGAGATTGAGTTGTGGGCCAAGCGCATTCCGCGCCCGCCGCCGCCCGCCACGGCTTTGATAATAACCGGAAACCCAATGGATTCGGCGACGCGCAGTGCCTCAGACTCATCAGAGAGGACGCCCTCACTGCCCGGAACGGTGGGAACGCCCGCGGCCTTGACCGTTTCACGGGCCACGGCCTTGTCTCCCATCATACGGATGCTGTCAGAGCGCGGTCCAATAAACTTGATCCGGCACTCTTCACATTGCTCCGCGAAGACAGGATCTTCGGCGAGGAAACCGTATCCGGGATGGATGGCGTCGACGTCGGAAATTTGTGCGGCAGCCATGATCCGGTCGGCCCGCAGATAGCTGTCGGAGGCCAATGCACTTCCGATGCAGATGGCCCCATCGGCAAGCTGCACGTGGAGGGATTGCTCATCGGCTTCGGAGTAGACCGCAACGGTCTCGATTCCGAGTTCACGACAGGCGCGAATGATTCGGAGAGCGATCTCCCCGCGGTTGGCGATCAGAATTTTCTTTAGCATGGTCCGGACTCAGGCGCAGCGAAGGCGAGTTGAGAGAAAGCAAGAATGGAGGGGCTGGGACAGTTCCCTTATTCCCGCAGACGGAAGAGAGGCTGCCCGAATTCGACGCTTTCGCCGTTCTGGACCAGGACTTCCGCGATTGTGCCCGAAGCTTCGGCCTTGATCTCATTCATGACCTTCATCGCCTCAATGATGCAGACGATGCTGTCCTCGCGTACCGTATCTCCCGACTTGACGAAATTCGCACTTTCGGGCGAGGGGGCACTGTAGAAAGTGCCTACCATCGGCGATTTGATAATATGCCCTGCAGGTTCAGCGGGCCCCGACGCAGCTGGAGGAGCAGCAGGGGCCGCTTCCTGTAGGGCTGGGTAGCTGCCCATCGGAGGAACGAGCGAATATTGAGGCACGGAACCATCGTGCCGGTGGATCCGTAGCTTGAAGCCTTCGTTCTCCATTTCGAACTCCGTCAGGCTGGAGCGCTTCATCAAGTCGACGATTTGTTTGATCTGTTTAAGGTCCAAAAAAGATGTCTCCCGTTCGGGGTTAAAATTCATTAATCGGTGGTTAAGCTGGTGGATGCAAACCAGTAGCGCAACGGTAATTCTCACCGAGGTTCCTTTACCATTCCTCGATGTCCAGGTGCCCGGCGGCTGGTTTTTTGAAGTGGTGCCGGGAAACTGGACAGGAGCGAAAGCCTGGACTTCCTCGGGTTCACGTTCCGGTATGACCGCGACCTGCATGGTCGCGACAAGGTCTACCTGAACATCATCCCCTCGAAGAAAACGCTAAAGAAAGCCCGCGAAGCCATCCGGGAGAAATCCGGCCCGCGCATGTGCTTCAAGCCGACCCCGACCGTTGTGCAAGATCTTAACACCTTCCTGAAAGGATGGTGCGGTTACTTCCAATATGGCTATCCGCGTAAAGCGTTCCGCAACCTCGGATACTACTGTCGCGATCGGGTGGTCACCCACCTGAACCGGCGTAGCCAGCGTAAATACCATCGCCCCAAAGGCATGAGCCACTACCAGTATCTCAAACAACTCGGACTCTATCGTCCTTGACGAAATGTTTGCAGGAGAGCCGGATGCGGGAAATCTGCACGTCCGGTTCGACGAGGGGGAGTGGCGGGAAAGGCACCGCTAACGCGGCAGCCGCCCGTCACTCTCTACTCTACTGGATAGCCTGTCTTGGTCTCTGTTGAGCTTGCCTGGGGAACTGAAGGGGGTCCACGGAACGCACGGAAAGTGATGATCATGCTTCCGTGCAAATCCGTGAAATTCCGTGGATAGCTGTCTTGGTCCTTCCCAGCTTGGATGGCGGATTTCGACCGAACCGCCCCTTCGGCATTCGCACTTCAACATTCGAAATTGTTCTCAAGCCCCCTCCATATCGACCAATTCAGGTTTGCCCGTTCACACTTCCTCCCCCTGAATCCTCCCTGGCGACCGAGGCGTCGATTCCTCGAATTGTCCCCCGCCGCAGCCCATGGGCCGCACAGTTTACCGGAGTCCTCACTTCAAAATCGCCTTCCTTTTCGGGCGCGCGACCAAGGGCGGCAGCGTCTCCAGCCGCGACGAGCCTTCGGCGGTGTCGGAAAGCAATCGGCGCTGTCTGCGGCTAAGCCACCGCGACCGCATCCAATGGACTGACCGTGCGTTCGCGCTGGTCCTCCATCACGTGCAGGTAAATCATCGTCGTCTCCACGCAGGCATGGCCCAGGAACTCCTGCACGGTGCGGATGTTGGTGCCATTCTCCAACAGATGCGTTGCGTAGCTGTGCCGCAGGATGTGCGAATTCGAACGCTTTGGGATTCCTGCCGCCCGCACCCCTTCCGAGAGCCGACGTTGGTAGACCCCTGGCAGAATGTGGTGCCGACGACGCACCCCAGAGTCTCCTCGCGGATCCAGTGAAAGGTCGTTGGCCGGAAAGACCCAGAACCACTCCCAACGCTCGCCCGCCTTGGGCATCTTCCGGTCCAGCGCATTGGGCAAAGACACCCCCGCTCGCGCCTGCGCCCGATCCTTCTCATACACCCCCCGGACTCCCTCCAGATGCCCCTGCAAGTCCTCGCGCAGGGAAACCGGCAGCGGAACGCACCGGTCTTTATCCCCCTTACCCGCGCGGATGTACAACTTTCCCCGCGACAGGTCCACGTCCTTTACCCGCACCCGACACAACTCCGAAATCCTCAGGCCGCACCCATACTGCAGGCGCGCCATCAGCCGCCAACGCCCCTGCATCGCTTCGAGCACCTGCTTGATCTCCTCCCGCGCATACACCACCGGGTAATACTTTCGTGGATTCGCCTGCACGTAATCGCTGAAATCGCCCAGTTCCTGCCGACACACCTCGCGCAGAAAGAATACCCCCGCATTCAAGGCCTGACGCTGCGTCGCCGCACTCACACCTTCCTCGACGGCGAGGTAGCTCAGGAACTGCTTCAACTCTTCCTCCCCAAGCTCATCCAACGTCTTCTTTCCCCGGAAATAGCTCTCCAGTCGGCGCAACCAACCCAGGTAAGCGACCTCGGTGCGGTAGGCCATATGCCGCACACGCATCAGCCGCACCGTATCATCAAACAACGGATCCGGCGGCACCCGCGCCTGAAGCTCCGCCACCGTCACCTCATAACGGCGCCGCCTATCCTCACGCTCTCCCGCCACCCCGGCAGCAGTTCCCACGCGCCTCCGCACCGGTGCATGGCGGAAAAACCAGTTCAACCCCTCACGCCACCTTTCCACCATCCACGCCGCTGGCCGACGTTCCTCCATCAGGCCCTCCACAAAGGCCCGCGCCGACGACACCGAGGCTCCCTGACCCGTCTCACGCAAATATCCGAGATACCATTGGATAATGATCGTGTGCGATCGCTGGACCTTCTCAGGCAGTTCCGCCCCCGCCAACACCTCCTGCCACCCTTGGAAAGAAATCGTTACCATAACGCCGGAACGTGAACATGCGTTTACCTTTATGGCAAGCTAAAATTTACTCCAAAGTCTCCCAACACGCGCGCGTATTATTGAGAACAGTTCTCGATTAGGAGTGGTCCACCCACCTGAAAAGCTCATGCAGCCTTTCCCAAGCGCCTCATTCTCAATTGGATGCCACCCGGCAACAAATGGAATTGCAA
>CAYOIB010000020.1:0-35279 GCA_964403935.1 uncultured Puniceicoccaceae bacterium
ACCCGTCCTCAGCCGAAGTCATCAATAGAATCGTGCCAAGCTGGTAAGACGCGCTGTCAACGTTCTCCTGAGGCACCGAAGACCGAATCTGAAGCGACCGGATCCCAAGAGCAAACCGGCGAGAATCGCCCCCGACCCCAAGCTCCACCGGGGAGGCTGCACGATCCACCCGGAGAAGCAGGGGAAAAATGGATTGGCCTGTGTGGAGGAAAGACGGGATGGTGAATGTGACCCCCTCCGAGCGACCTGCGACAAGCTCCTGCCGCTTCAGTTCGGTCTCTCCAACGAAAGCACTGAACCCGGTATCGACGAAAGGCTGCACTTCCAGACTCACCTCGAGATCGCCCCTTGAGCCACGCGGCAATCGAAGAAACAGATAGGTGTCCTCTCCCTGGGTCCATTCCACATCGTTAAGAGCCTCCGCGATCCAGTAGCCGACGGCTTCCTTTGTCAGCTTTTGGCCCAAAGGGTATGTGGTGGGAGAGGCACCACTCAGCCCGCTTTCGCGGAATCGCTCCCTCCAATCCGGGGCTGTGCTGACGAACAAGAGATAACCCGCTTGCAGAGGCACCATACCGGTCAGAGCCTCAACGGCTTCAGCAGTGAAGGGGGGCCCGAACGCCAGCAAGGTTCCTTCGGGAGGCATCTCGAAGTCGGCCAAGAGCGTTTCGAGGTCCGGTTCCGGCTGAAAGCGCCGCGCCAGGTAGGCGGTATCAATGGGCACATTCTCCAGTGAAGCCAGATGCAGGAAGAGCATCAGCCCATACTGATGCTGGTATTCCGTCAGATGCGAATAACGCGGGTAGACCTTCACCTGCTTGTGGCCTCTTACAAGTGTTCGAAGCTCATCGTGCTCCTCTTTTGCTTCGAGGCTCATCTTTGCTGGCCGCTCCTTCATCTCGGCCATGAGCTCGCGGGCATCAAGGACCTGTAAGACGACAGCCACCAGTGCCAGAGCCAGGAAGGGGATCGGTTTCATCCTCCGATAAAGAAGAAGGAAGGCACCTGCCCCCAAAGTATAACCCACGGGCCAGAAGAAGCGCCCGCTGCTTCGAAAGATCATGCAGATGGATTCGACGATCTCTGGCAACGGGAAGCGGATTAGCAGGGTCTGACCCATCCAGATTCTGTGACTGAGAGCAAAGGCAGTCAGGCATAGGCATAGAAGCAGCAAGGCACCATTTCTTCGGACCATGGCCAAGGCCTGCCGCCAACACAGAAGCAGGGCCGCCAGGAGCAACAACAAGACGCCTGCGCCGAGATAGTTGTACCCTTCGTACTGCCCGCCCGTGCCATCAATAAAGCCCGGGTCTGGGAAGAGCCCACTCAGCTGTGGCACCCAAGGGGACAACAGATTCATGGAAAAGAATCCAAATCCGCTAGCCTCACCCACCCCTCCGAGCCCATTCAATCGAAGATAGCCCGTTCCAATCATGAGGAGCGCCGTCGAGGCCACGGCGACCGCCAACCAAGCCACCATCCCCCGAACGGAAAGCCGACGATCCAAAAACGCTTGCAGGCAGGCTGCCGCAAACAACCCGACAACCATCGCCCAGAGGTACGCATGAATAAGAAGCGTCAACAACGTCAGGGCTAAAAGCCACCCGAGTGATGGATGGAGAGCATTCTCCCTGCGTGCGCGGATATTCAAGCCCACACCAAACAGCAGCAGAAAATGCGCGCAGAGCGCGACGTGACCATACCGGAACATCAACGCGGGCGCGGCGATCAGAAGCAGAGCCCCCAGCAACACCGGGATGGGCCGTCGCACCCTCGCGGCCTGGAGCAGAAATGCCGCCGCCACACCCTGAAGGATGAAACAAGCCCACAGCCAAATCGTGAAGGGGTCCAACAGCTCCGGGTAAACCCGATACAATGCCTTCAGAAACGGTGCCAGAATCGGCAGGCTGTCAGTGAAGATAATATTCGCGCCGTGATCTGAATCCAGATTGGCAACGTCGTAGAGCGGGAAGCGCCATTCATCCTGCACATAGTAATTCAACCCGATGACATTATTCAGGATATCTTCGCCCGGGTAGTGCGAGGCATCGTTCATCGAGGTCGACAGCATATCCCAACGCAGGTAGGCCAGCCCGAACCCGGCCCCCAGCAACCCCGCGAGCACCAGCAGAAGCCAGGAAGGTATTGTCGAACGATCGGAGCCGGTCGGGTAGTTGATGCCATTGGCCTGGCTTGCAGTTGCTCGTGCTGTCATAAATCTAGAAAGATTCGCCATCAGCCCGGGTTCCACAAAGGGCCACCTCAAGCCCCAGCTTCGCCGCCAAAACAGCCTTGGCATAGAGACATTGATCCGCCTCAACAGCCGATCCCGCATAGGCCACCTGCACGTGATTCGCCTTGTGCCGCGCCATCATCTGGTCGCGTGACACCCCATAAGTGACTGCATGCATGATGGGCCACTGAGACGTTGTGGCATCCAGGCGCCTCCGGGTTTCTTCTTCCGGAAGGTCCAGGGCCTGGCCGCGGCCAAGATCCATTTTTAATTTTCCATTCTCAATAAAAATCCGGCTCCAAACGATCTCCCCTCCCTTGGCCACACCAGAGCAGGTAGCCCCGCCAAGTCGGAAATACATAGGCGGCTGCCGATAGCCATGGCTGCCTTTGTACCCCCCCTTATGGTGGGCCGGAGGCGCGCCGCCGCTGATCTCGAAGACCCAGACAAAGTCGCTGGTGGAGCGGCTTTGATCGTAATCTCCCCAACGCAAATCGTGGAGGGTGTTCTCCGGAGGTTGCCCCAGGGCGGTGTGCACCCGCTGGGTGAAAATCCCGTCGAGGCCCGCACATTCATCGACTTCATTGAAATGGGTGTAAGGCTGCCCCAACCGGATCGTTTCTCCCGCCACATTCTTCACCGGCGGACGGTCCGCGTTGTTCAGAATCCCTTCGACCAGGTCACTCGCCGGGCAGAGATCCTTGAGCCCCTGCTGGTACTGGATCCCGATCGCATCACACCCAAAGGCATCGCCAATGCGGCAGGCGGCGATATACATGCGGCACTGATCGAGCACCTGGCGCTCCGTCAGATCCGATTCCTCGTTCTCTCCAAAATGAAAGGTGAAGCCCTTCTCCACCAGCCACGCATAGACAGCCTCCGCTTCCCCCGCCGATACCTGACGCATGGCGGCATACAGCGCGCTCTGACTGAGCCGCTCCTTGTAGACGCCTGTCGAAAAGAGAAGCTCATCCGGAATGATGGCGTTGTACATGCCCATGCATCCTTCGTCGAAGACACCCATGATGGCCTTCTTCCGGCGGAGCTCCGAAGCGAGCGTCGCCGCCTGCCTTTCCATCTCTGCCGGGACCCGGCATGCCGACAACGGCTTCACCTGCTCGGTCTGGTGGTGCACCTTCCCGCTTTTCAGCCACTGGGCCAAACCCTTCAAAAAGAAGTCGTCGTTAAAGTTTTCGCTCCAGAGCGTGCTGTAGGGAACACCGGCTTTGGTCAGGCCGCCATTGAGGTTGAGCATACCCACGAGTCCAGGCCACGTCCCCGACCAATTCGCCACCGTGAGGATGGGGCCCTTGTGATCAATCAGCCCGGAGAGCACGTGGTGGCTATACTGCCAGACACTCTCCGCGACGATGAGCGGACCCTCCGGATCAAGCTCCGAGAAGATGTCCATGCCCTCACGCTGACTGGCAATGAAGCCATGCTTGAGCGCCGGGCGATAGGGGTGAGCCCGCTGAATGTCGAATCCAAGCTGCCTGACCCGTGCCATAACGGACGCTTCCATCGCTTCCTGGGCGGGCCAGCAGACCTCATTCGCGCTTTGCCGAAGGTCACCACTGGCAATCAAGAACACTGTTGATTGGGTCATGTCTCGTGTCGTTGGGGATGAATCGAAGGGGGTGGCATTCGAAGCGCCCTCAAGCCCGGATAGCGAACAAAAAAAAGGCGAGCCGAGTTCCCCAACTCGACCCGCTATAATTCCCCCTCGATAGTTGTGTTTGAATCCCCAAAACAACTATTGAAGTAGGCCAACAGTATAGGCGTTTTTGCTCCTTGATACTACGCTCAATTCCGTCTTTTCTTTCCGGAAATGCGACAACATCGTCCACTGAGCCCCCGGTTTTTTGAAAAATGAGACCTCCTTCTTCAAAAAAGCGCATCGCCCTCTCCCTCCACTGGCCCTTCAGCTACGGCTGGCGCATCGTTCAGGGGGTCCTCTCCTTCTCAAGGCAACAGCCGGATTGGCAGATCGTGACGCCCTTCCTCATGACCGGTATGCAAAGCATCCATCGGCACCAGAAGACGATTGATGGGGTGATCGCAGGTCTCAACACACCGGGTGAGCTCGAGTTCGCGCTCGATATGGACAGACCCATCATCAATATCTCAAACACCCTCCGTCACCCCCCCCTTCCCACGGTTACTTCAGATGATCACGCGATTGGAACGACCGCCGCCCGCTTCTTTCTCGAACGTCTGTACCCCCACTTCGCCTTCTGCGGATTCCATGGCCACAACTACTCCCATGAACGGTGTATCGGTTATGAGACCGAGCTGAAGGCCAACGGGGTGAAGACCGTACACCACTTCTCCCGCCTCCATGAGTACGGCAAAAATGCCGTGCTCGTCCTTGATGAACTTGAAGACTGGCTCCGCACCCTTCCCCTCCCCTGCGCAGTTTTCGCCTGCAGCGACCCCCGGGCCCTCCATATCTCCCAGGCTTGTGAGATGGCGGGAATCCGCGTTCCCCAGGAAATCTCCATCCTCGGGGTCGATGACGAGGAGTACCTCACCAGCATGTATGGCCTCGCCCTCTCCAGCATCGCACAGGATGCCGAGCGCATCGGCTATGAATCCTGCCGACTCCTCCAGCGCGCGCTCTCGGGAGATCCGCCAGAGCACGGCATCCGCCTGCAACCCCATGGCGTGGTCTCCCGGGATACCACCCTCGCCCAAGTCCGCGATCCGCTGACACAACGCGCCGTCGAAGCCCTTGAGGCCCATGCCTTCCGAAATTCCAGCGTCGAGAGTATTCTCTCCTCCATCGGCACCACCCGACGAACCGTGGAGCGTCGCTTTAAGTCGCAAATCGGTAGTTCCCCCAAGCAATACCTCCTGAAGCTCAAGTTGAACCGGGCGCGGGAACTCCTCGTCACCACCCGTCTGGGAATCGGCGAGGTTGCGGAGGCCGTCGGCTTCGAGGAACACCGCCGCCTGTGCGAACTCTTTCGCAACGAACTTAAAACCACCCCGTCCGATTACCGCAGAGCCCACACCGGCTACCATGCTGCCCAAAAAATCCGATAATTTGAAATGGTGCGGGCGGGGGGAATCGAACCCCCATCACCAGCTTGGAAGGCTGGGGTTTTACCACTAAACTACGCCCGCGTAAGCAGATCGGAAGGGAGGACGCTTGCAGCTTCATATCCCGTGGTCAAGTCGATGCTCGGGAAAATGATTGCCCGCGCTTGGCTACAGGGATGCACGCCAGGCGGCAAGGTTCTCTTCCACCTGGGCAGCTTCCATGGGCTCGAATCTGAGGGAGGCCGAATTGATGCAATACCGGCGACCAGCCGGGGCCGGTCCATCCGGAAAGACATGCCCCTGGTGGGACCCGCAGACCGCACAGTGAACTTCGGTACGCACAACGCCAAAGCTGGTATCGGTTTCCTGACCGAGGAGACGATCTTCCAAGGCCCTTGTAAAGCTGGGCCAGCCGGTGCCTGAGTCATACTTGTCGGCGCTTGAGAAGAGGGGTGCATCGCATCCGACACAGCGGTAGAGGCCCCCCTCCTTGCTTTCCCAATACGGGTTGCGGAAAGGCGGCTCCGTCCCCTGTTCCCGGGTGACGGCATACTGGAGGGGGGTCAAACGCTCACGCCATTCCTCTTCAGAGCGAACCATCCTTAGGCCATCCTGGGAGATGGAAACATTGCTGGGAAGGGCGCAGGCGGATGTTGCTTCCTCAGCAGCGTGCGCCTGCGGCTCGTTCGGGTTGGGAGTATCCGTGGACATGACAGTGCAAGGGTTCGCGCCAATAAACGAGGCGCTCACGAGAACAGGCCCGAGAAGGCGCACAAGTTTCATCCCGTTATGGTGTGCACCATCGGGCGGTCGTCAACTCCGGTCATCGGATGGCCCAGGCACCTTACCGTCTTATTTCATTGCGGTTTAGCAGATTACAAACATGTTTGTTTGAGAATCTCTTATTGCAACAGTCTTCTCTTCCTCCATGGCCAAACCCGAGTTCCATATTCTCATTGTCGAAGACAATGAGAATGACGCCCAAGCACTGATGGATCTGCTCGCCGCCATGCCAACAGCTACCTTCCAGATCGAGTGGGCGCAAAACATGGCTCAGGCCTGCGAAGTTCTGGGCCGGGATGGCGAATGCATCGATCTCATTTTTTGCGATTACATCCTCGGTCCTGAGAGCGGGCTGGATTTTCTCAATTCACTGCGGGCAATGCCCGATGCCCCACCCACCGTCATGATAACGGCGATGGACGACCGGGAGGTCGACTTGGCGTGCATGGAAGCGGGGGCCAAGGAGTACCTTCGCAAAGGCAGCCTCACCCCCGATCTGCTCGATCGTGTCATACGATACACGATATTCAATCATCGAACTCAGGTTGAGCTGAAATCGGCCCTGAAGGTTCGGGAACAGATGCTTTCTATTGTATCCCACGATGTGGCCGGGCCCCTTTCGACCCTGCACGCGACGCTGAAATTTCTTGTGGAGCGTTTCGATACGGAAGACCCGAATAAGATCCGGCTGTTTCTCGAACGAGCCCGGGCCAGCGCCTCCGGCATTCTTGAACTGACCACCAAGTTGCTCGATTGGGCCAAGGCCCAGACCCACCACTTCATCTACAACCCCGAACCAATCATCCTGGCGGAAACGATTGATCAGGAGCGCTCGACCCTGGAATCCCTTCTGGAGGGGAAGGGCCTTACCCTGGAGGTGAATGTCGCGCCGAACCATGTGGCCTACGCTGACCGGGACTCCGTCGAGGCGGTGGTTCGAAACTTGTTAACGAATGCGATCAAGTTTTCACAGAAGGGCGACCGGATTGAGGTGAAAAGCCAATCCCGGGCGGGGCGGGTCGCCTTCAAAGTCATCGACCAAGGTGTCGGAATGCGGCCGGAACTACGCGATTCGCTTTTCAATGAGGAGAAGAAGACGGCCCAACCCGGAACCATGAATGAGCGTGGGCACGGGCTCGGCTTGATGCTGTGCAAGGCCATCCTCGAGCGAAACAGGGGCAGCATCTGGGTGGATTCCGAGCCCGGCCAAGGCAGTACCTTCACCGTCACCCTCCCCGCTGACCGGCAGGGAACCTGAGCAGGACTCCGGCAGAGCAGGGCCATCCTGTGCCCCACCCGCCCGCCGACGCCCCGCATCGGGGGGAATTTCATTGACCACCTGATTCTGCACGAAAGCATGACCCACTGATAAATCCATCCGTGTCTCTTACCGCCCAGGCGGGTGACTATACGGCCTCAGCCACCCGGAACCACTGTTATAAGCATGCCTCCACTCGAGGAAGAAGATAAAAAAAAGCTCCTGCGAACCATGTTGCTCAGCCGACTGGGCGACCTTCGCGAGCAAAGTCTCATCCGCCAGGGTAAAGGATGGTTTCATGTCTCCGGGATGGGTCATGAGGCCCTCGCTGTGGTGGGCCACCTCCTGGGCTCGGGCGACTTCTTTTCCGGATATTACCGGGACCGGCCCATTGCTTTGGGGCGCGGGGTTTCGCCCTATGAACTGGCCCTGGCCTTCTTTGCCAAACAATCGAGTGCAAGTGGCGGGCGTCAAATGCCAGCCCATTACAGCAGTCGTGAGTTGGGTATTTTCAGCGTGGCCAGTGTCGTCGGCTCCTCGCTCCTACCCGCCTGCGGCCTCGCCTGGGGCCTGCGCCTCGACCGCCTTCCCAACGTCGTCGTGACGACAATCGGGGATGCCGGGACACGCCAGGGTGACTTCTATGAGAGCATTGCCCTGGCCCGGGAGATGAAACTGCCGATGCTCTTTCTCGTAGAGGACAACGGCATTGGCATCTCCAGCGTTACCCACGATATCAACCCCCTCGCGCTCGAGGTGATCGATGCCAAGCACTGGCAGACGGTCGACGGTTGCGATGTGGACGGGGTCCACGACGTCGTCAAACCGGCCCTCGAGCGGATCCGCGCAGGCCAGGGGCCCGAGTTCATCTGGTGCAAGTGCGAGCGGATTTCAAGCCACTCCAGTGCGGATGATCACCGCCGCTACCGCTCCGAGGAGGAACTGGCTTCGCTGGACGAGAAGGACCCCATCGCCCGCCTGAAGGCCTCGTTGATCGAGAGCAGGCAGATGACATCGGCCCAGGTGGCTGCGCTGGAAAAGGAGATCGAGGCGGAGGTACGGGCCGACTATGAGCGGGCCGAAGCCGACCTCGACCCGGATGCCAGCGATCTGATGAAGCACGTTTTCGGGCCCTCGGCCAACCCGCCACGTCTGCCGACGACACTCGATGAAAAAGCGCGCATGGTCGATGCAATCAACCTGACTTTCCACGCCGCTCTCGAATCGGGCAAGGATGTCATCTTTTTTGGCCAGGACATCGAAGACCCCAAGGGAGGTGTCTTCAGCTTGACGAAGGGGCTTTCAACGGCACGACCGGAGCAGGCCCGTAATTCGCCTCTGGCGGAGTCCACCATCCTCGGCGTAGCGGTGGGCTTGGCAGCCTACGGCAAACGCCCGGTTTTCGAAATCCAGTTTACAGACTACTTGTGGGCGGGCTTCAACCAGATCGCGACCCACCTGAGCACCCTCCATTGGCGGTCCAATGGGGAATGGTCCGCCCCGGCGGTCATCTACGCTCCCTACGGCGCCTATCTGCCCGGAGGGTCCCTCTGGCACAGCCAATCCAACGAGAGCGCCCTCGCCCATTTTCCGGGCATTCACATCGCCATCCCGAGCACCCCTGAAGATGCCGCCGGGCTTTTCTGGAGCGCCATTCACGGCAACACCCCGACCATAATTCTGATTCCCAAGCACCTCATGTGGAAGAGTCAGCCTGTTCGAAGCGCGCCGACCCCAATCCCGCTCGGGAAAGCCCGCCTCGTTCGTGCCGGGCAACGTCTGACCATCGTCACCTGGGGGAACTGCATCGAGATCGTTGACGAGGCGCTCAGTCAGTTTGAAGGAGAGGCCCTCCCCGAGGTCATCGACCTTCGTTCCATCGTCCCGCTGGATCTGCAAACCATCCGGGAGTCCGTCCGCAAGACGCGCCGCCTTCTCGTGGTCCAGGAGGACGCCCAATCCTGCTCCGTCGGGCAGAATATCGTTAGCCGGATAGCCGAAGACCCCGAACTCTTCGCCCTTCTGGAGGCGCCTCCCCGTCTGCTGGCAAAGCCGGATGTCAACATCGGCTACAATCCTGTTTTCGAATTTGAAGCCCTTCCGACGAAGGACGATGTCGCCCGCGCCATCAATGAGATGCTCGCCTCCCGTGTGCTTGAGCGATCCCTCGATGCGCCTTCCAGCGCTCCCCTGAAAACATCGGCGAATGCCGCCATCCGGAAGATGCAGGAGAGCCTTTCCGAAGCCGATGTCCTGGAATCGACTATCGAGTCCATCCGGGTGCCGCTCCTGGGGGAGGGCATTGCCTCCGCCAAGGTCATCGTCCTCCTCGCAAAGCCGGGCGAAGCCATCGAACAGGACGATGCTCTCTGCGAGGTGGAGACCGACAAGGCCCTCTTTCCCATTGAGTCACCCATCGAAGGCGTTCTTCAAGAGTGGCTTGTGGAAGAAGGCGACGATGTTGAGGTCGGCCAGGTTATCGCCAAAGTAATTCTCAAGGATGCCGATGTGCGGCCCCTTCCGCCGCGGGCAGCTCCGGAGCCACCCGCGGAAAAGGAGCGAGGCTCTTCCATCCGGCCGACAGAGGGTGGACTCTCGCCCCATATTATTGCGCAGCTAAAGAATGTTGTCCCCGCCCACATGACTGTGAAGGCGGAATGGACGGCGATTCGATCCGCCCGGGCCGAGGCAAAGGAACTGCTTGGAAAGGCCGCGCCCTCCCCCACCGTCATGCTGGGCTGGGCCCTCGTCCAGGCGATGCGCAAGCACCCGATCTTTACCTGCACGATCAACAGCTCCGAGACCCTGAGTGAGCACCGGGAATTCGACTTCGGAGTGGCCGTCTCTCTCGCCAATGACGCGCTGGCCACCGCCGTCGTGCATCGCGCAAATACTCTGTCGTGGGAAGCCTTTGTCGAGGCCTACAACCAAGCGCTGCAAAAAGTTCGGTCCGGGCATGGCAGCTCAAAGGCCGGGACACCTGTGATCCTCACCAGCATGGGCGGCTTCGCCGTGCGCGACGCCCTCCCAGTCGTCGTTCCCCCCGCCATTGCCACCCTTTTCGTCGGTGAATCACACATCGATCCCAACGCTAACGGGGGCCGTGAGGTGGTCAGCCTCTGCCTGAGCTTCGATCACCGTTGGATCAATGGCGTGGCCGGCGCACAGTTTCTGAGCGATGTTCGCCGGGAGATGGAAGCCTTTCGCTTTCCCGCGAGGGAAGTCTGCTCCTGACAGGCCCGAGGGCTCACAGGACATGCTCCCTGATGCCCGTTACCATGTGTTTGCCTATGGGACCCTCCGGCCCGGTGGAAGGTACCATGAGGAATTCTGTCGCGGAATACCCTCGCTGCCCGCCTTCGTCCGCGGCCGACTCTACCATTTGAAGCCCGGCTACCCGGCCCTTACGTTCGGAGACGCCTGGATCCGCGGCGACATTCTCTCCTTTGAGGCATCGCCCCTTCTCGAGCGAATGGATGCGCTGGAGGATTATGATCCGGCCGGGGCCCCCGAAGCCAATCTCTACCTTCGAGAGCCGATCGATGCCTTCGATGTCAACAAGCTCCTGATCGGCCGGGTCGAAACCTACCGCATGCCCTTCCAAAAGATCAAAGAGATGGAAGGTCATCCGATAGAAGGAGGCGACTGGCTCCGCTGGGCGGGAAACCGCTCTTCTCCTTGAACGACACGTTCACGGTCCGCATCCTCCAATCGATCCTCTGGAACGAGCATGAAGTCTGTGTCATGCGTGAATATCGAGAAGATACTAATCTGGCGGGTGGACGCAGCTCTCCCCTGCTTCTTCAGACCCATTCAGGGATCGAATCGCTTGGCTTCAACAGGATGACACTCAGCGCAGGACCCAGAACCTTAAGATGCATCGTCTTCCCCCGTGGGGGTTGATTTGGCAGCGGAAACACTCTTGCGCGCGGCAGCCTTTTTGGCGGGGGCTTTCCGTGCCGTCTTGGTTGTGCCTGCTTTCGTTGCGACCTTCGTCGTCGCCTTTTTCGCCGCGGTTTTCTTCACAGCTGCCTTCTTCGCGGGTGCCGTGTCAACAGTCTTCTTGGCGAGAGCCTTCTTGACGGCTACCTTTGCCGCGGCCTTTTTCGCCGCCACAGCTTTCTTCGTCGCCTTTTTTGCCGGAGCAGCCGTCGCTGGCGTATCGACTTTCAGCTCTGGCTTCCGAGCCGGCTTATCCTGTGTTTTTGCTTCCGGCTTCGGGGCGCTTTCGGCCCTTGTCTGGGGCTTCGAAACTGGCTCGGGTCTTGGTTTTGCTTGCTGCCGGGCACCCTCACCTGGGCCTTTTAGCTGACGTTGGCCTGGGGAAACTGGCGGCACCGGGGCACTTTGGCTCCGGGGCTTTGGTTCCCCAAAACTTCGGCTCATACCTTCGGGGTGCACCGGACGGACCGGGGTGAGCGGGCTCCTCCGCACCGGATCCACCAGACAGGCAGGCCTCGGTTTGCGGCGTCGCTTGCGAGGTATCGTGGCATCCTCGGCGGGCACTGTCTCCGTCGAAGGCTTCTCCTTGGCTGCGGAAGCGCGGCCGGGAACCTCCTGAACCCTCTCCCTCTCAGGGCGATCCTGAGCGGGCCTTCGATCTGTGCCGGGTCGTTGATCCGAGCGGGCTTGATCCGGGTGGCTTTCCCGCTTTCGAGTGGACGAATCCGCCCCCGATTCCACTCCGGAATCTTCGGCGATGCGGTCTCCCCGATCTCCCGAACGGCGGCGACGGCGGCGTTTCTTTTCACTTGTCCGGGCCGCAGGCGTACCCGGCTCAGGTGGACCTCCTTCGGCCAATCGCTCGCGGTTTTCACGGGCGATTTCCCGTTCGTCTTCAAGAAGTTCTTCCGCCTCAATCTCTGCCCGTGGAACCGTATAGGGGATGGGCTGAGGCTTTGGGTATGGCAGCTCGCGCACCGGCAGCTGCGGCTTTTCAACGATACGCTGCGGCCGTAGAACAATCTCTGTCACCACATTTCCACTACGGTTTGAAACGAGATCTGCCACGCAGGCGGCCAGCACCTCCGGATCAATGGTGCTCTCGGGCCGCTGACCAGCGGCAGGGGTGACGTCGATCGGTCGCCAGCGATTGGGTTCGGGAGAGATCGTGGTCACTTTCACACCGGTCTCGCGAACCTGTTGAAAAAGCTGTTCGCTCATCCACCGAAGCCCCCCTGCAGTAGCGGCTCCCGCAGGGCCACCGCGCCCGGTCTCCGGCGTGGCCGAGGCGATGTTCACCACCTGCCCTTGCAATCGCTGCAGGCCCTCCAGGGTTTCGCGGACCAGGATCAACGGACACAAAAGGTTCACTGCCAGGCTGCGCTCCAACTGTTCCGTCGTCGATTCGCTCAGGTCCTCGGGCGGGTACAACTTGGCATTGTTCACCAGGAGGCAGACCGCATGTTCGCGCTCAATGATCTGTTTAATCCCCTTTTCGACCTGTTTCGCGTCGGCGAGGTTGCAGTTCATCGGGATAAAGGCCGCGTTTTTCAGGGAGATGTCATTGAAGTTTCCACCCAATCCATATACCCGAAAGCCAAGATCGATCAGCCGACGCGAGATTGCCAACCCCAGACTCGAGGAGGCACCGGTCACAATTGCCACATCCATACAATATCAAAAATTTCTGAGGCAGGCTTGGCACTGAATGCGCCTTGGTCCTTCCCAGTTGAAAAAATCGTGGTAACACGCACCACACCATAAAGCAAGCGACGAGACTTTAACTCCCATCCTTGCCCTTTCTGCCGTTTTATTCGTCCGCACCCTCATTTTCAGTAGTGCCGGGGGCGGCCCAGATAGCCCAGAGTCCAGATTTCCTTCCAAACGCGATAACGTCCTTCCGGACTGATCTTGCCCTGTTCTTCCTCGGCCGCGTGATCATTCAGAAAACCTAACTCGCGGTTCAGCTTTTCCAGCCGTGACTGGTCTTCGTTCAAGCGTTCCAAGGGAGACGCTTCAAGGGGAACCAGTTCTTCGCCCTGTGCGTCGATACGAGAACGATGGCGGTTGTAAAGATTCTCCAGATTGCGACGGAAAGGATGCCGCTCAAGCGCCCAGTCCGGAGGGTAGAAACCGCCGAAGGGCAAACTGACATTGTCCGTGATCAAACGCCGTCCAGAAACCGTTTCACTGTGGAGGGAAAGAGCGACACCCAGACGAGCGGGAGACGTCGTTAGAATAAACACACTCAACTGGGTGGTTCCCGCCTCGTCGCGGAAGACGACCAACCGTATGAGCGTCTGGCCACCGATCTTCGACACCAAGGTCTGTGCACGCGAGAATCCGCGTTGGCGAATGGCATCCCGAAGCCGGATAAAGGGCTTGCCCGCAGGCCAGCTTTCCTGGGAATCACTCTCCTGAAAACGGGGGAAAAGGGGCAGTCCGCTCCGGCTCAGTGCATTGACCACAAGGTAGTTATAACTGGTCTCCAACAGGAACCAAAGGAGCGCACCGGAGGTCACCAGGATCCATTCCGGATAGGCTGGGAAGACAAGCGCCTGCGAAAAGTGCGCGATGGCAAGGCTGGCAAAAATCCAACGCATCCAACGGGCACACACCGTCGCGATCAAGGAGGTCGATTTTTGGCCCCACCAGATCAGCAGGATCATGAGGAGTCCCGTGATCAGCAGTGCAATATTCCAAACGGGATCAGCCATGGTAACAAACGAAGCCTTCGAAAAGGCCACTGGGTAGAGAGTGGGCAAACAGGAGCCTGCTCAACCTCAACTGAGTCTCAAGGGCATAACCACACACAGAAAGCTGTCCGGCGTCCGGACAACACCCGGGCTCAGCTCATCCTTGAACTCAAAAATAACCTCGTCGCGCGAAAGGGCCTTCAACGGATCAAGAAGAAATGCCGGATTGAAAGCCACCGTCACATCCGGTCCGGAATACTCCACCGGAATGGATACGTTGGCGTCACCAAACTCGGCGCTGGAGCCCGTCACTTCCAGAACGTTGTCCTTCACATGAACGCGAATCGAATTGTTCTTCTCGCTCGTTACAAGAGCCGCCCGCCGGACACAGTTGGCGAAAGACTCCCGGTTCAAGCGGATGTGCTGGTCGTTCTCACTCGGAATGACTTGGCGGTAATTCGGATAATTGCCCTCCACGATCTTGGAAACCAGGTAAATGCTGTCGACCAGACCCCCTTCGCGGGCGTCCTGCCCCGTGTTGATCTCAAAGGCAACTTGCCGCTCGTTGAAAACGATCCTCACCTGGTCCCCTTGACCGAGCAAACGCTCCACTTCCGCCACCGTCTTTGCCGGAAGGATCAGCTTGCCCCGGTTTTCATCCGTCACTTCGAGCTCCTTGCTCATGACGGCGAGGCGTCGCCCATCCGTCGCTGCCAAAGTGAGCTTGCCATCATCAAAACTGAAGAAGACGCCGTTCATGATGTAGCGCGTCTCATCCGTCGACTGGGCATAGGAAACGCTCTTCAGCATTTTCTGCAGCTCGACTTGTTGAAGAACAAAGCTGTGCTCGTCGGCAAAGGTAGGCAGGGGTGGAAATTCATCCGCTCCGATCCCCATGATCCGGAAAAGAGAACTTCCGGAGGTCAGCTTCGCCTGGTGATTGGAGTAGGTCTCAACCTCAACATCCAGGTTGGGGAGCTCCCGGACGATGCTGGCCAGTTTTCGAACGGGAAGCGTTATCCGCCCCTGTTCGTGCACCTGAGCCTGAATCCGGCAGGCGATCCCCAAATCAAGATTGGTCGTGGTGAGCAGGATCGCGTTGTCCCCCGCTTCGATCAGAACGTTGCTGAGGATGGGCATTGTGGCCCGGGTACCGACAACGTTCAGAACCTGCTGCAAGCCGCTGAAAAAATGATCCCGGTTAATGCTGAACTTCATAATGTGAGGCCGACTTCAAGGGGTTCGCTCAAGCATGGCAAAACTTTTCGGCTCCTGGTGAGTTCCTCTCACAGTATGAGTATGATGTACTCTATTAAAATAGAAATACATCTTCTTCTTATAGGCTGCGAGTAACCGGAAGAACTCTATAACCTCTTACGACAGAAGGAGGTTATGCGCTCCCTGGAGTGTGGGGAAGCACGTCAGCTCTTTTCTGCAAGACGGTGAACAACAATAACCCCCAGGTTATCCACACACTGCTGACACCCAACCCCTCCGGTTTTGAGGTCCTTTGTGGAGAAGTTTATCCGTCTTTTTGGGAAGGAACAGCCGGAACCCAGCTCGGAAACACATACCGCGCCAGCCCATAAAGAATATAGGTCGCGAAGACACCAGCGATCGCCCAGTAATGAAACATGAAGATGATGACCAAGAGGACGGCCACCAGGATGAACGAGCGAAACCCGAGACGGGTGCGCGAGCCCAAGGCTTTCAGACTCGGATAGCGGACCTGGCTGACCATGAGCAGGGCGATGAGAACCAGGAAAACCGGAAGAACGAGGGCAAAGGCCTGGACCTCTGTCCGGTTGATGATGAGGACAAGCGATGAAATCATTCCGGCCGCGGCCGGCACAGGAAGCCCCAGGAAGTCGTGCTTCGGAAAGTTCTCCATCGGTTTCAACAAGGGCGATGTCAGGACATTATAGCGGGCCAGGCGGACCGCCGCACACAACAGGTAGAAGAAGCCGATCAATCCGCCGAGGGTTCTTACCAGCGGAAAGTCAGCCGTCGGTGACAACAGGGTGAAGAACACCAAAAGGGCCGGTGCCATCCCGAAGGAGACAATATCCGCCAACGAATCGAATTCCTTCCCGAAGAGCGATTCCTTTCGAGTCACCCGGGCCATCAACCCGTCGAGAATGTCAAAGATGACAGCCGCCAGGATAAACCAGACCGCCTGCTCGTAGTATTCCTTCGGCGTCCGGGCGATCGTATCCAGCGCCAGCGAGGCTTCATCAGCCGTCGCCGTGAACTTTGCCTGAATGCAGCGGATCACCGCGACAAAGCCGCAAAAGAGATTTCCAGCCGTCATCAGGTTCGGCAGGAAGTAGATGTGGCTCGCCTCGGCCGCGTCTGTGTACTGGGGTTTAGATGCGTTCGTCATCGCAGGATAACTTGAGCGCGCGCGCACCAACGGCGGCGGCCTATTCGGCCTTTTTGAGGGATTCGAGGTATTTCCAGAACGAATTGTGCTGCTCCGCCATCGTTTCTTCCGTGATCGGCAACTTGTTGCGATAGATGAAATCCGTCAATCCGTTCCGATGGAGGATGTAGTGGCTGAAAAGCGTGTTCCCTGTAACCTCGAAGTAGCATCGAAAATCGCCCGCCCGAACCCGGTAATACGTCTTCCCATTCCGGTTGAATCGGCCGATTGTGTCGTCGGGGTTTTCCAGCTGTTCCGGGGACAGGTTGCTGATCCGGTCGACCAGCCGGAGCTGCTCCTCCACCGGAAGCTTATTCAGCATGGCCATGCTCTGGTCGCTGAAGGTCACCTGATAGAGCGACCGGGCCCGGCGACCCAGAGGTTGAAAATGCGGTTCAGTAGGCGGTGCGGTATCCGGCATGGCATCAAGGGTATCAGATTGCATCCTACCCCCCTTCCATCCGGAAGCAAGTCGCAACCCATCTGCCTGAACAAAATAACACCACTTTGACCTTGCTTTCGAGCTTGGGTCGTCAAAAGTGTCCTTTAGTTGTGTTGTGGACCGTTAAATGTCCATGGCTGGATCGCCAGAATTTTAAAGAGAAGAACTTATGGCCGTACGCAAATCGACGAGCAGCAAGGGAGCGGAAGATGGCAAGACCCTGGATTTCGCCCTCTCCGCGATCAACAAACAATTTGGAGCCGGTGCCATCATGCGCTTGGGCGAATCAACCAAACTCGATGTCCAGGTCATCCCGACAGGATGCCCTTCCATCGATCTCGCTCTGGGCGTCGGAGGCCTCCCCCGAGGCCGCATTTGCGAGATTTTCGGGCCGGAATCTTCCGGAAAGACCACCCTCTGTCTCGCCCTCATCGCTCAGGCACAACGCGCGGGCGGCAATGCCGTCTTTATCGATGTCGAACATGCCCTTGATGCACGCTATGCGCGCACTGTTGGGGTTGATATCGACAACCTCATGGTCTCCCAACCGGAGTGCGGGGAGGATGCCCTCAATATCACCGAGACCCTTATCCGAAGCGGGGCCATCGACATCATTGTCATCGACTCCGTCGCCGCCCTGGTCTCAAAGACGGAGCTCGATGGCCAGTTCGGGGACACCACCGTCGGGCTTCAGGCACGTATGATGAGCCAAGCCATGCGCCGCCTCACTGCCGCGATCAACCGAACCTCCTGTGTTTGCCTCTTTACCAATCAGATCCGCGAGAAGATCGGGGTCATGTTCGGGAATCCGGAAACACAACCCGGCGGGCGCGCCTTGAAATTCTTCTCCTCGATTCGCCTCGATATTCGACGGATCGGGCAGATCAAAGACCCCTCAGGCAAGGTCGTGGGGAACCGCACCCGTCTGAAAATCGTCAAGAACAAGGTCGCCCCGCCTTTCACCGAGTGTGAATTCGACATCATGTACAACGAAGGCATCTCGCGCACCGGATCAGTCCTCGACCTCGGACTCGAACACAAGATCCTCGAGAAGAAGGGGTCTTGGATGTCCTTTGAAGGAAACCTCATCGGACAGGGTCGGGAAGCCGCCAAACAACACCTGGCTGATAATCCGGAGGTCTTCGAAAAGGTCGTGGCCGGAATCTACGAAAAGGTGAATGTTACCGGTGGCATCAGCCTTGGGATGAGCGCCAATGCGACTGAGGAATTGGTTGCAGATGAGGCGTAGGGCCCGTTGGAAAGTGACTTTCAGGGTTTTCAGTTCTGGGATTTCGAAAGCATCTAGAACTTAAGCCCTCCATCCTGACCTCGTTTTGGGAACCCAGGTTTGAGCCTCCTTCAAGCTTCAAACTTATCCAACGGCATCGCAACGGGTTGGTCCAGGATCGTCGGGACATCGAGTTGCGCACCCTCATCCTATCCTGGTGAAGGGGAAATCTTGCTCCCCGGGGCAATTCATGCGAAGCCGTGGGGTTTCTATGGATTCCACGGATACAATCGTCGCATTGGCAACGCCTGTCGGAGAATCGGCTATTGCCGCGATCCGGCTTAGCGGGCCCGCCTCCCCCACCCTTCTCGCTGGCATGCCGGGCGTCCCCGCCTCCGGACTTGTTCCCCGCCGGAGCACTCGGGTGCGCTACCGAACCCTCAAGGAGCGGGAGGTCGATGATCTGCTCGTTGTCTATTTCTCCGGCCCCGCCTCCTACACCGGTGAAGACTTGCTCGAGATCTATCCGCATGGAAGCCCTTTTCTCGTCGAAATTATCCTGCAGGATCTTCTTGATCGGGGCTGCCGAATGGCCGAACCGGGCGAGTTTACCCGACGCGCCTTTCTCAATGGCAAAATGGATCTCACTCAGGCTGAAGCGGTCATGGATCTGATCCATTCCCGGAGTGAAAAAGCTGCGGAAGCGGCTCGCCAGCAACTGGATGGACGTCTAGGTAGAGAGCTTAACCTTTTGGTGGATAAGATCTTGCAGATATGCGCCTCGGTTGAGGCATACATTGACTTTCCTGAAGAAGACCTGCCCGATGAAGCGGAACAGAGCCCTGTCCGGCAACTGAAAGAGGTTATCGCAACGGTTGATCTTCTTATTGCCAGTGAACCTTATCGGGCGCGGCTTTCGGAGGGTGTTCGAATTGCCCTCCTCGGTGAAACCAACGCCGGCAAGAGCAGCTTGCTCAATGCCCTCGTATCCGATGATCGTGCCATTGTCAGTCCCATCCCGGGCACCACTCGAGACTTTCTGGAGGTGACAACCCGGTTTGGCGAGTTTCCGGCGGTGGTCGTCGATACCGCAGGATTGAGGGAAAGCACGGATGTCATTGAAAGCGAAGGCATTGCCCGCACCCAAAAGCAGGCCGAACGCGCTGATCTCGTCTTGCTCGTTCGGGATGGGTCCCTCCCCGCCCCCACCATCGAACCTTCTCTTGAAGGGCTCTTGAAGGGAAAGCCGCTCCTTGTTCTGGAGAACAAGGCTGACCTGCCGGCCTGGGAATCGGACTCCGGGTGGTTCGGGGAAGCGCCTCACTTGCGGGTCTCGGCCACGACCGGGCTTGGATTGGACACTGTCCGTGAACTTGTTGTGCGCCACCTGTGTGAGGGGGTGCTGGTGCCTTCAAAAGATGCCGTTTTGGTTTCCGCACGGCACGCCGAAGCGCTTCGGCGTGGCAAAGGATCGCTCGCCAGCGCGCTTCACAAGGCGCACCAAGGTGAAGGTATCGAATTTATGGCCAGCGACTTGCGGGATTCGTTGGACGCCTTCGGCGAGATCACCGGGGCGGTTGATAATGAGCGCATGCTCGACCATCTTTTCACCCGCTTCTGCATAGGAAAGTAATGAATACGGTCTTTGATGTTATTGTGTGTGGTGCCGGCCACGCCGGTTGTGAAGCGGCCCTCGCCGCCTCTCGTATGGGAGCCAGAACCCTTCTGCTCTCGGGCAATATTGATACGGTGGCGCAAATGAGCTGCAATCCCGCTATCGGAGGCCAGGCGAAGGGCCATATCGTGCGGGAGATTGATGCCCTCGGAGGCGAGATGGCGGTTAATACGGATGTGACAGCCATTCAGTTCCGCCTCCTGAATCGGTCAAAAGGTCCTGCGGTGCAGGCACCAAGAGCTCAATGCGATAAGAAAGTCTACCAGTTCAGGATGAAACACACCTTGGAGCTGCAGCCGAACCTGGTCTTGTTTCAGGCTCTGGTGACGGGGCTGAACTATCGGAACGGTCGGGTTTGCGGGGTCAGGACTCAATTGGGGATGGAGTTTTCGGCCAAAACAGTTGTTGTAACGACCGGGACATTCTTGCGGGCACTCCTGCATGTGGGGCGGGCAAAGTCTGCCGGCGGCCGTATGGGTGATTTCTCGGCTGATTCTCTTTCGGGAAGTTTTCAGGAGGCCGGGATCCAGTTGGAACGGTTGAAGACGGGTACGCCGTGCCGGTTGTTGGGCCGGTCGATCGATTTTTCGGAGCTGGAGAGGCAGGAGGGCGATATTGAGCCGACCCTCTTTGGTTTCTATGACACCCGGCTGGATGAGCCGATGTTCCACGTGGAACAAGGTCGACGGGTCTTCACGGAAGCTTTCGATCGCGCGATGTTCCACGTGGAACAATCGAAGGCCCGCCGGTTGGGTTGGCACCCGGGCTCCGAACAGGTGGCGTGTCACTCCACCTTTACGTCGAAGGAGACCGCGCGCGTTGTGAACCAGAACCTTGGACAGTCCGCGATGTATTCCGGTGAGATCGAGGGGGTAGGGCCTCGGTATTGCCCAAGCATCGAAGATAAGTTTGTGCGGTTTGCCCAAAAGGAATCGCACCGGCTCTACCTTGAACCGGAGGGTCGAAGCACGGAAGAGTATTATGTGAACGGCTTGTCGACGAGTCTGCCGTTCGCGGTTCAACTCGAGATGCTGCGCACCATTCCCGGGCTGGAGCGCGCTCAAATGCTGCGGCCGGCCTATGCCGTGGAGTATGATTTCGCTCCGCCAACCCAGTTGTATCCCTCGCTTGAATCAAAATTGGTGGAGAACCTCTTCTTTGCCGGTCAAATTAATGGAACCTCGGGCTATGAGGAAGCAGCGGCTCAGGGACTGATTGCGGGTGTCAATGCAGCGCGAAAGGTGACGGGGGAGGCGGCGGTGATTCTCGGACGGCACGAGGGTTACATCGGGGTCCTGATTGATGATTTGGTGACCAAAGGGACGTCTGAACCCTATCGTATGTTTACGAGCCGAGCCGAGCACCGTCTCTTGTTCAATCATGGGAGTGCTGATATTCGGATGCATCGGCATGCGGCCAATGCGGGTTTGATGCCGGAGGATCGACTGGGCCGGGTGGGGAGCAAGCTGGCGAAGATTGAGCATTGGGTCCAGTGGTTGGAGAAGAAGACGACCTCGGGAGGGACCTGGGGGGATGTGATCCGCCGGGGAGAAGATGGGAGTTTACTTCCGCAAGCATTTACAGAAGAAGAGGATAGCGTTCGGGAGGAATGTCTTTATCGAATTCGCTACCGTGGCTATCTGGAGCGGGAGCACCGGGTTATCGGGAAGATGCTTCGACTTGAATCTCTCGGCATTCCGAGGGAATTCCGCTATGAAGCAGTTCGGGGTTTGGCGGGCGAAGCGGCGCAGAAATTAACGGAGATCCGGCCGACGACTTTGGGACAGGCGGCCCGAATCAGTGGGGTCAACCCAACTGATATTGCGCTCTTGATGGTTGCATTGGGAAAAGATCGGGGGCAGCACACCACTTCTGCAGCTGAATAGCGCCTCCCTGATAATTGGGTATGAAGGGTTGATATCGTTTTAGAGTAGGGCTGTCGGTCCCTCCCGTTGGAGTGTTGAGTCCACCGGTTTGCGTATATTTGCGGAATTTGCCTGACTCTTCATTACGCCGCCAAAATCTTCGGGGGCGAGGGGCATGCCCTGGGGTTGTTCGGGATTATGCCTCGGCGGCATAATATGATAACAAGAGAGCAAAAGCTATAGATGTGCCTGATGGTATACGCCCCGAACCTCAATTTTCCCGCTTGCCAGCTGGATTGGGTGGAGGCTGGTTGAATTGATGAACGAAAAGCATGCGGCTTATCTGACGCTGAGAGCGGCCCGGGTTGATCGGGTGAGGGAGGTTTTAGTCGGGTACCTGCCCGAAGGGGTGAAGTTGACGGTGGAGTTCGGCAGTGGGCACGGTCACTTTCTCACGGCCTATGGGCAAGCTCATCCGGATGAGTGGTGTGTGGGGATTGATATGATCACGCGCCGGGTGCGTTTGAGTGAAGCGAAGGCGCGCAAGCGGCACCTGGAGCGGGTTATTTTTATCAAGTCGGAGGCGATGGAGTTTCTGGAAGCACTCGCTGGAAGGTGGACCGTTGAAAGAAGTTTCATGCTTTTCCCGGATCCGTGGCCGAAAAGTCGCCACCACAAGCATCGAATGCTCCAGCCCCGGTTTCTTGGGTTGCTGGCTTCGGTCTCGAGTCCGGGAGGTGAGCTTTTTTTCCGGACCGATCACGTGGAGAACTTCTCGTGGGCGGTCGAGCGTGTGGACGAGCATCCTGATTGGGTGCGGCGAAAGGAAACGGTTTGGCCTTTTGAGGTGGAGACCTACTTCCAGAAAGTAACGGGAGGGCGCTACGATTCGTTCACCGCCCAAGCCAATAAATGACGGCGAATTGCGAAAGGGTAAAGGCCGCTGTAAGGCTCCAGGCAAAGAGGGTGAGGGGTTCGAAACGGAGGCGTCTTTCCGGAGCCGAGGCGGCTTCGTATGCTTTCTGCACGCGTCGCTCCTGTCGGTCCTGATCCCGGGGGGACGGACTGGCCGGCTTCTTGGGATTCTTGTGAAGGCGGTAGAGATCTCCTGTAATGTCCTTCGGGCTGGGCATTCCTGAAAGGGTGGGGGGATGGGGCGGTCCGTCAACCTCGAGCGAATCACGGTTGGGGGTGGGCTTGTTGTGTGGCGGCAAGCCGATTTGGTCTGGGTGGGTAGACGAATAATCCTAAAGGGCGAGAATCACCAATACGGGGTTGACGGGGAACAGGCGGACCTGCAAACACTTCTCTTTTGCTCCCTTTGCCCGCCGGGGAAGGGGTCCTACGTATTTGTTTTCGGGATGAGTCGATTGTTTCTTCCAGTAATCGGATTGCTGATATTGACAGCGAGCCCCGCTTTGGCAGCGGAAGGCATCAGCCAGCACGCCTATAAGCTCCTGGAGCCAAACTGGCTGTTCGGCCTACCGATCACAAATGCGATGGTGACGGGGTGGGTGATCTCCCTCGCTCTGATTTTGCTCGTGCGGTGGATGGTGAAGAAGCCGACCTTGATTCCAGGAACCGGGCAGGCTGTCATTGAAACCCTTGTTGGGGGGATGCGCGACCTTCTGACTCCGATTGTAGGGAAGGCGGCCATGGTCGGTGTCTTCCCCTTTCTTTTGGCTCTGTTTTCCTTCATCATGATTCACAACTGGAGCGGGCTGCTTCCCGGTGTCGGATCATTCGGGTATTATAATGAAGAAGGTTCGCTGCGCTACTGGGTTCGGCCCGCCAACGCGGACCTGAACATGACCCTCGGGCTGGCGGTGGTGGCGATGATTGCTTGGTTCTACTACTGCATTCGTTATGCAGGGGTGGGGATGTTCGCCTACGAGCTGTTTGGCAACAAGGCGGATCGCAGTGAAACCCCCTTCGTCATTTATTTGCTTCTGATTCCCATATTCTTTTCCGTTGGGATCATCGAAATGGTGTCGATCGCCTTTCGGCCCCTTTCATTGAGCTTTCGTCTATATGGCAATGTTTTTGGTGGTGAGAACCTGCTCGCCCGTGTGTCAGACCTCTTTGCCTACATCCTGCCCGTTCCCTTTTACTTCTTTGAATTGATGGTAGGCGTGGTGCAGGCCTTCATTTTTACGCTGCTGGTTGCTATCTATATCGGGCTTGTTTGCAACCATGGCGACGACGAAGCTCATGCGCATTAATTCTTATTTCTCCTCCGCGACCATGGCGGCCTTCGGGACCGCCTCGACGCCCTCCAGGGTGTGGTGCTAACGTGGGCGGCGGCGAACTCAACCACCGATACAAAACCAATCAAATCCATATATGTTCAACATCCTTGCACAGCTTCCTGGCAATATTGCCATTGCCGCCGCCGCTTTGGTGATTCCTCTCAGTATCGCGATCATTGGCTACAAGGCCTGTGATTCTGTTGGGCGCAATCCCGGCGCCAGCACAAAGGTAATGGTTCAGTCGATCGTCGCAATGGCTTTTGCTGAAGCGATTATCTTCTTCGTGATCTTTCTCGCCTAATTCATTTTCCGCGGGTGGGTGCCGAGAGCGGCACCCACCCGCGGTTTCCACCTTTTGATATGCAGAGCCTTATTTCGGTAACGTTGGCACAGGCATCCATGGACGCGGCAGAACGTGTCAGTGAGCTGGCGAATCGCTTTGGCGTTGAGTGGCCGATTCTCATCGCACAGATGGTGAATTTCGTCGTTGTCGCCTACCTGCTTTACCGCTTTGCCTTCAAGCCGGTCATTGTCACGATGGACGAGCGGCAGCGGAAGATTGCCGACGGCCTCCAGTTTGCTGAAGAGGCCAAGACGCGTCTGACGGAGACGGAGAAGCGCCAGGCGCAGCTTCTGCAGGAGGCGCAGGCGGAGTCACAGAATATTCTTAAGGCGGCTCGCGACAGTGCGGCGGCGTTTGAAGAACGGGCCCGTGCCGAGACAGCGCGTCAGGTCGAGGAGATCCGGCGCCGGGCAGACGAAGCCAATGAGTTGGAGCGCAAACGAATTCTCGCGGAGGTTCGTGGCGAGGTGGCCCGGCTTGTTGTTCTGACGACGGGGAAAGTCCTTCGGAAGGATCTGAGTTCGGAAGACCAGCAGCGCATCAATGCCTCGGCTTCCGAGGAGATCGCCTCCCTCAATTAACCCTGTTGGCCTGCCTTTCCGATGACCCGCACGCTTGATCCGAAGAACCGACGCCTCGCAAAGAAGATCGCGCACCTGGCGCTGGATGCGGGCGACGCCGGGGCGGCTGAGTTGCACCTTGCCCTCAAAGCGCTCCTGGCCCGGAAGCCAGTCGGGGAGCGCCGTGCCTTTCTGAACTACCTTCGCCGATGTATCGTTCGCGAACAAAGTATGCGCGAGCTGAAGGTGGAGCATGCCGGTCCCGTCGACGCCAGCTCCATCGAAGCGCTCTCGACATCTCTCGGAAGCCATGCTGGCCGCACCCTGACGACGCGCTTTCTGGAAAATCCGGATCTCCTCGGAGGCTTGCGCGTGAGGCTCGGTGATGTCGTTTACGATGCTTCCCTCAGCACGCGTCTTCGCGAGCTGGAGAAATCCACTGCCGAAACCCTCATTTGAGCTGCACCCTGCGGACCGGGGACCGGCCTTTCAACAGACCCTTTAGACCATGAGCTCCATTCTCGAACAGATTCAAAAAGAAATCTCCGACCTCTCCACAACGGTCGGTCGCACCAATACCGGTACTGTCACTTCGGTGGGTGATGGTGTGGCCAAGATAGAAGGCCTCTCCGAGGTCATGTACAACGAAATGGTGGAGTTCGAAAACGGCATTACGGGCATCGCCCTGAATCTCGAAGAGGATGAAGTCGGGGTTGTTTGTCTGGGTGACGCCGACCAATTGCGCGAAGGTGATCCGGTTCGAACGACGGGTCGTTTGCTTTCTGTTCCCGTGGGGAAGGCGCTTCTCGGGCGGGTCGTCGACGCAATTGGAAACCCCATCGACGGCAAGGGCGGGATCAACGCCTCCGAAACCTACCCTGTGGAGAAAATCGCCCCGGGCATCATTCCCCGTAAATCGGTTGATCAGCCGATGCAGACGGGGATTATGGCCGTCGATGCGATGATTCCGATCGGGCGGGGCCAACGCGAACTCATTATCGGTGATCGCTCGACCGGAAAGACGACCATCGCCATCGATACGATCATCAATCAGGCGAATATCAACCGTCAGGGCGCGCGAAGCGGCGACGCCAGCTTCCGGCCCGTTTACAGCATCTACGTTGCCATCGGGCAGAAAAATTCGACCATTGCCCGGACGATTTCGGCCCTGGAGGCAGCGGGTGCCATGGAATACACCATTATCGTCGCGGCCGCCGCGGCGGAGAATCCGGCCAACCAGTATATCGCACCCTTTGCTGGATGCGCTATGGGCGAGTGGTTCATGAACAATGGGATGGATGCGTTGATTGTTTACGACGATCTTTCCAAACATGCCGTGGCCTACCGGCAGATCTCGCTGGTGCTCAAGCGTCCAGCGGGTCGCGAAGCGTTTCCCGGTGATGTTTTCTACCTTCACAGCCGCCTCTTGGAGCGCGCGGCCCGGCTTAATGAGGACAACGGCAACGGTTCGCTCACCGCCCTGCCCATTATTGAAACCCAGGCTGGCGACGTCTCCGCCTACATCCCGACCAACGTCATCTCGATCACCGACGGACAGATCTTCCTCGAAACGGACCTTTTCAATCAGGGAATTCGGCCTGCGGTGAACGTCGGTCTCTCTGTTTCCCGGGTGGGTTCGGCCGCGCAGATCAAGGCGATGAAGAAGGTGGCAGGCCGCATCAAGGGCGAGCTGGCCAATTACCGTGAGTTGGCGGCCTTTGCCCAGTTTGGATCCGATCTCGATGCGCGGACCAAGGAGATCCTCGCCCGCGGTTCACGTCTGGTGCAGATCTTCAAGCAGCGTGCCTACACACCGAAGAGTGCTGAAATTCAGGTGGCTCTCCTCTGGACCATGAACAACGGCTACTTTAACGAGATTCCGGAAGAGAAGGTTCAGGAAGAAGGTGAGAACCTCCAGGACTACCTCGAAACGGGAAGGCGTGAGCTCCTCGACCGGATCTTTCAGGAGCAGACCCTGTCTGAAGGGATCGAGAAAGATTTGCGCGCCGCCGTCGAAGCCTGGAAGACCTCCCGGAAAACCTCCTGAAGGCTGGATTCACGCTTCTGATATCTTGCTATGGCAAACACCCGCGACATCCGCAACCGCATCAAGGGCGTCAAGAACACCGCCAAGATCACCCGGGCAATGCAGCTTGTCGCGTCCTCGAAGATGAAGCGTGCCCAGAATCGCGCGCTCGAGCGGCGAGACTACTCCTGGCTCATGGCTCGCATGATTGCCGCCATCGAGAGGCACCTCCCGGAAGGTATCCAGCATCCGTTTATCGACGCGCGTGAGGTCAAGACCCGCTGTGTCCTGGTTATTTCAACCGATCGCGGCCTCAGTGGTCCGCTCAATGCGAATCTCTTTCGTGAGCTCAGTCGCTATGACCGAACCAATACGGTCTTTGTCACGATTGGGCGGAAGGCGAAACAGTTCATTTCCCGAACGGACCGAAGCCTCTTGGCCGATTTCCCGATCTCGGAAGATGCGCGCTTTCGTGAGATCCGACCAGTGGTGGAATTTCTTATCGAAGGCTTCAAGGCGGGAAATTTCGATGCCCTTGATGTGCTGTACCCCCGGTTTCGCAACACGCTCGTGCAGGTCCCGACCGTCGTTCAGATGCTTCCGGTGGCAGACTTCTCCGATCGGTTGCTCGAGTTTATGGATTCCGAGAGCATTGCCGCAGCGGCCGATCCCCGGGATTTCCTTTTCGAACCCGGAGCGGAAGAGATTCTCGACCAGTTACTCGACCTCTTCATCAAGCAGCAGATCTACCGGTTGCTTCTCGACACCCGTGCCTCGGAACACAGCGCCCGGATGGTCGCGATGAAGGCGGCGACGGACAACGCCAAGAAGCTATCCGACCAGCTTACCCTCCAGTATAACAAGGCCCGACAGGCCAGCATCACCCAGGAAATCCTCGAGATCACGGCGGCGGCTCAGACCAACTAGATTCAGCGCACGTTGCCTTCCAATCCTTACTTTTCAACATGAGTGACAATATCGGCAAAATTGTTCAGGTCCTCGGGGCCGTTGTGGACGTTCAGTTTGACTCCAAGCGCATGCCCGCGATTTACCAGGCATTGGTCGTGGAATTTACGGTGAGCGACAGACCTGTGAAACTCACCTTGGAGGTCCAGCAACACCTCGGTGAAGGAATGGTCCGAACCGTTGCCATGTCGACGACCGAAGGGCTCGTTCGCGGGATGACGGCCCTCGACACCGGCTCTCCGATTACCGTCCCTGTCGGTGAGGGGGTTCTCGGGCGCATTTTCAATGTCACAGGCGACCCCGTTGATGAACGCGGCGAGGTGAAATTTGAGAAGCGGTATCCGATCCACCGTTCACCGCCGACCTTGATCGAACAGAGCACTGAATCCGAGATCCTCGTCACGGGGATCAAGGTGATCGACCTGATTTGTCCCTTCACCAAGGGAGGTAAGGTGGGTGCCTTTGGTGGTGCCGGTGTCGGTAAGACCGTCGTCATCATGGAGCTCATCAATAACATCGCAAAGAGCTACGGGGGCTACTCCGTCTTCTGCGGGGTGGGGGAGCGTTCGCGTGAGGGCAACGACCTTTACCACGAAATGTCGGATGCTGGCGTCATCGACCAGAAGAACATCGAGAACTCCAAGGTGGCCCTGGTCTATGGCCAGATGAATGAACCGCCTGGAGCCCGTATGCGCGTTGGGCTCTCCGGACTTTCCATGGCCGAATACTTCCGGGATGAGAAGGGCCTCGATGTGCTCTTGTTCGTCGACAACATTTTCCGTTTCTCTCAGGCCGGTTCCGAGGTTTCAGCCCTTCTTGGGCGTTCGCCTTCCGCGGTAGGCTACCAGCCGACCCTCGCTCAGGAAATGGGAATCCTCCAGGAGCGCATCACCTCGACAACAAAGGGCTCCATCACTTCGTTCCAGGCCGTCTATGTGCCGGCGGACGACCTGACAGACCCGGCACCGGCAAATACCTTTGCTCACCTTGACTCAACGATCGTGCTCGAACGGCGGATCGCTGAACTCGGGATCTATCCGGCGGTTGATCCACTCGTTTCCACTTCAAACGCGCTCGATCCGACCGTTGTCGGGGAGGAGCACTTCCGCGTTGCCCGCGGCGTCCAGAATGTGCTCCAGCGCTACAAGGACCTGCAGGACATTATCGCGATTCTCGGGATTGATGAGCTGTCGCCGGAAGACAAGTTGACGGTGTTCCGTGCCCGCAAGATCCAGAAGTTCCTCTCTCAACCTTTCAACGTCGCCGAGGTTTTCACCGGCATTCAGGGCAAGATTGTTCCTGTTGAAGAGACAATCAAGGGCTTCAAGATGATCCTGGATGGCGAACTCGACCATGTGGATGAGAATGATTTCGCCTACAAGGGCGGGATCGATGAAGTCCTGGCGGCCCACGAGCAGCAGAGCGGAGCCTAGCCTCAATAATTGCCATGGCACTCACCCTAGAAGTCGTCACCCCCGAACGAACGGTCTTTCGCGAAATGGTCGACCATGTTGTCCTGCCGACGACCCACGCCGGTGAGATCGACGTGCTGCCCGGTCACATTCCGCTCATGACCATGATCGAGCCGGGCGCGCTTCGCTATTTCAAGGATGCCGAGCCTCAGTCGATCGCCATCGACAAAGGCTTTATCCGGATCTACGCCGACATTGTCAGCGTCCTGACGGAATCGGCGATTGAAGTGGATAAGATCGATCCGGGGGCCGTCGATGAAGCACGCCGCCGGGCCGAAGAAGCCTTGGCCGAAGCACAGCTTGAAGGGGCCGACCCCGCGATTCTCGAAGAGCTCGAAACAAAGGCGCGCTTCGCCGTCCTGCAGAAGATACTTTCGGACCAGAAACGGGGCTGAGCCAGCCAACAGGCCTGGGTCCCACGCTTTAATGAGCCGATGAGCCTTTTTGGGTTCAGCGGCTCATTTACTTACTGAGCAGCGTCGGCGACAGGGTCCAAAAAAAGCGCCAGCAGCCCTACAGGGCAACTGGCGCAAAATGCGAAACCGGGGTTTAAGCCGTTTGGACTTGCGGGTCCGTCTAAAGCTGCTGCCAGCTCTCTTGTCCAAAGTCGTAGAGCCATCCGACGTTGAAGACGCTTTTACTGATCCAGAGCCAGGTATCTTCGGTTTGTGAAAAAGCAAAGAAGCCTTCCGGTTCCTCGCCTCTAATATAGATCCAGCCAAGACGGGCACTGTAAACATATGGAAAATGCTCGTCGTTATAGGCGCCAAACCAGCTCAGGTGTTTTGTTTCTGCCCATTCAATGATGTGCGGGCTTTCTCCGAAAAAGGGTGAGCGGGGGAGAATCCCGGCTGTCGGGTGTGCCTTGACGACATCCCAGACCAACGCATCGACTTGATCCCCAAGCTCTTTGCTAACCGCCGGGAAAAAGCGCTGTAGGTCAAAATCTGCGGCTGGTCGCTGAAAGATAGTGGCCAGCCAGGTTGCGACAACAATGTAGCTCCCTTGATGGTTGAAGTGAATATGGTCTGTATAGAAGTCGAGGACGCTGTCCCAGGGGTAATCTTGCCCATCCTCGATGCGGCGTTGTAGCTCTTCCAGAACAGAGCCCACTGGAATCATATAGACTTTGGTGCGACCACTCAAAAGGTCCTCGGCTTCCCGTCGCACAGAGTTAAAGAAGGGCTTCGAAAGCACCACGTCCGCATCCAATCCCCGGATTTCCCACCAATCCTCGATCATGGGGTTTTCGGAAAGATAGGGCCAGGTCTCGTAGATGTAGCAACGCGTCGCTTCCGATTGATCGAGCGCTTCAGTAAAGAGAAAGCGTGCGGCAACCCCTTCGGAGCGGGCACCTCCGGTGTGGGGTTGGAGGACCACCACATCCCACTGATATTCTTTAAGAGCCTCATTCCAAGGGCCGCCGACATCGCCAAGATGCTCGTAGCCTTCAGGGCGCAATCGGATCAATGTCAGGTTCTGCCCTTCATCAATGTGGCTGCCCATGATGTGCTCTCCCATGAGAGCTTCGGCCGCATCGCGGAAGTGATTCCGCTGTTGGTTCTGAAAGGTCAGGGAGTTGCCAACATGATAGACGGACAGGCCATGCGCACTGCTGGCACCGAGAATCAGGGCGAAAAGGAGAGAAGTCTGTTTCATTTTCATTGTTAAAATAGGGTTGGGGGATGTTGGCTCAGTTATCCACGTAGCGGGAAGCCTCAAAGCCGCGTTGATCGATCGCCTCGGCAAGCAGCTTCAGGTCGAGCTTGGCACCGGGCCGAATGCCCTGTTCGCGAAACCAACCTGCATTCATTTCCAGGGCATAACGAAGGTCCGCGCTGCGGGACTGGGTCGCGTCGGTGTCTCGCGCGACCATGGTATGGACCTCCTTCAAAACGCCTTCGCTATCAATGAATCCGATATCGAGGTGAATAAGCGTGTTTTTCATCCAGAAGCTCATCTGTCGGGGCGCTTCGTAGATGAAAATCATACCTTCGTTGGCAGCGAGTTCCTCGCGATGCATGAGCCCGCGAGACTGCTCACGAAAGGTGATGGCCACTTGAGCGTTCAACGCCGTGCCGTCGATTTTCAGTGGGAAGCGGTGCTCCAGGGGCAAGGTATCTGTCACGCTGTTGGTGCCATCCCCGTTGCAACCTACAAGGGCAATGGACACAAACAGCAGCAGGTGGAGTAAGGACACATTCAAGTGCATAGGGATTTATGTAGACATAAACACGGACGACTCAATGTTAAAGCCGTGGCCACAAAGAAGCCTTCTTCCTCCCGTCCGAGTGTGCTCCTTTTTGCCGACACCGATCATTCGGCGGATGCTTTATACTTCGGCAATGTTTCCATTCCCGATCCGTTTATCGCCTTTTCAAAGGGGAATCGGCGCTATGCCATCCTCGGCCGGTTGGAGTTTAACCGCGTCCGGACGAATTCTTCCTTCAACGAGGTCCTGCCCTACGAGGACTGGGCCGAGCGGGCGCGGACACAGTTGAAGACAGAGGGCGTGACCCGACCGACCGCGCCGGAGCTGACCGCTGCAATGATTGAATCCGTTGCAAAAGCATTCGATATCACAGCTTTCCGCCTGCCATTCAACTTCCCGGCCGGACTTGCGCACGCAATGACGCAGCGGAAAATCACGTTTGAAGTGGTCGATGGCCTCCTTTTCCCAAAGCGAGAGATCAAAACAGAAGAAGAAGCGGCAGCGGTGCGCGAAGGAAATGCCGCCGCAGAGGCCGGCTTCAAGGTGGTTGCACATACCCTGCGTAAGGCCGAAATCCGACGGGGGAAATTGTATTTCGAGAATCGAATCCTAACCGCCGAGCGGCTGCGCGAGCGCATCGCCATCGCCTGCCTCTCGCAGAGAGCCGATGCAGGGCAGGTGATTGTTGCCGGCGGGGACCAAGCGTGCGATCCCCACCACCGCGGCTCAGGTCCCTTGCGCCCCCATGAGTTGATCATCGTCGATATCTTTCCACGCGTGCAGCGAACAGGGTACCATGGCGATATGACACGAACCTTCCTGAAGGGCAGAGCCTCCGACGCCCAGCACGCACTCGTGCAGACCGTTCTCGATGCCCACCAGCAGGTTCTTCCAAAGCACCGGGCCGGGGCTTCGGCAAAGAGCCTGTACATGGAGGTGAGAAAACATTTCCAGGAATCCGGCTATCCCACGGAGACGAAGGATGGCGTGTCCGTTGGCTTTTTCCATGGGCTTGGACATGGTTTGGGCCTTGAGGTCCACGAACCCCCGAGGGTCAGCCCCGCAGGCGGGCGATTGCGTGCCGGGCAAGTGGTCACGGTGGAGCCGGGCCTCTATTATCCGGGCCTCGGGGGTTGCCGCATCGAAGACGTCATCCACGTTACCAAGGGCGAGCCTACAATGCTTTCCTCATTCCCGTACCGTTGGGAAATCCGCTGATCTTATGAGTGCACCTGTGAATATCATTTGCATGAAGTGGGGAACGAAGTTTCCCGCCGAATACGTTAACCGCCTCTACCGCATGGTGCAGCGCAACCTGACGCTGCCGCACCGCTTCATTTGTTTTACCGACGACAGCGGGGGCATCGCCAAGGGCGTCGAAGTGAAACCGTTACCCCCGATGGATCTGCCGCCGGGAAAGGAGCGCGGCTGGCGAAAACTGAGCACTTTCCAGAAGCCCTTGGCCGATCTCGAGGGAAAGGTCCTCTTCCTCGATCTCGATATTCTTATCCTCAACAATATTGATGATTTCTTCACCTATCCGGGCGATTTTTGCATCATCCACGATTGGCTGCGGCCCTCCCGTATCACCGGGAATTCATCCGTCTACCGATTCGAAGCCGGAGCGCACCCCGAGGTTCTCCGCTACTTCATTGAGAACATCGACGCAGTCAAAGCCTCCCACCGCCATGAACAGTCCTACCTCTCCGCCAAGATCAACGAAATAAGCAAGCTCACCTACTGGCCTGCCGACTGGTGCGTCAGCTTCAAACGCCATTGCCTCCCGCCCTTCCCCCAAAGCCTTTGGAAGGTTCCCCAACCCCCCAAGAACGCCAAGATCCTCGTCTTTCACGGCAGCCCAACCCCTCAAGATGCCATCAACGGAAAAATCCGCGGCCCCCTCCGCTTTCTCAAACCCACACCTTGGATCGCCAAATACTGGGAGTGAGGGGCGAAGACCGGCCTCGGCATGCGTGAGCGCGGCACAAGCGGTGGTTGTGATAACCCCCCTAAGCTAAAGCAACCCGACCAGAAAGCTTGGGCTCTGGGAGAGCTACCACAGAGATCACCTGAAGCGGCCTTGGCACCTTCCAAAGTGTTACCTCTGGAAGGCGTTTTCGAGTCTTTCTCCACCGAGCTGGATTTGCCCTTTCCCGGAATGGACTCAAAAAGCCTATCATGGAGATGCGGCCTGCAAGGAAGGCAGGGAGTGAGAGAGAGGGAGGGAGAGGGCACCCGGACCCGGAAGCGATTTCCTTTCCTCTGCATCCTCTGCGTTCTCAAGCGAGGCACGAGCGGGCGGTGAAGCATAACCGGGCCCAAGTGCCTTCTGACCAAGACATCTATCCACGGAATGACGCGGATGATCACGGAACAAAGACATTCCCTTTCCGTATCCTTCCATGTTTTCCGTGAACCCCTCAGTTCCCGAGCCCAAGCCCCTCTGTCGTGTCGTCGCTTGCCATCGCCCAGGGTGCAGGCGTGCACAACGCCTCACATTTAAGTTTTATGTCGATCGCCTCAGCCTACGTGGCAAGCCTTACAAATGCGCCCTCACGCCGACCTTCGGAAACGCCTTATCCACTTGCAATCCTTGCTCAAAATGCCCCCAAAATGCCCTTTTATGATGACACCGCTGCTTGAGCGCGGCATGAGAGGGTTCGGTCATTAAGGAATGGAGAATTGAAAATGGCGTTGGTCTTCATTGCGGCGGATATCCACCACGACCTCAAGCAGATGTGTTGGATCGAGAAGCGGGCGCAGTTCTATTCCGCCATCATCCTGGCCGGTGATTTGATCAATGTGTTTTCGCCAGTGCCTGTTGATAAGCAGCGAATGGAGATTCTGGGCTGGCTCGATCGTTTGGCCGAATCGGGGTCCACGATAGCCTTTACCGACGGAAACCATGATATCGGTCTTCGCTCGAATAACCGAAAGATCATCGGACCCCTGGAGACACGTCGTATCGAGGGCGTGGGACACGTGACGTGCCTGCCTTGGCAGGCACACCTTTGGCCCACGCAGGAGTTTCCTGGCCTTGCCGCCGAGCGGGCGCGCAGCGGCCTGCCTTGGCTGGTCGTCTCCCACCTCGCACCACCGTCGTCACCTTTGGGCCAGCCGTCCGTCGATCGGGCCGAGCATGTTGATGCGATGATAGAGAACTATCAGCCCGATTTTGTTGCCTGCGGTCACTTGCACGACGCCCCCTACGCGCACGGCGACGGCAAGGACGCCCTCGGTCCGTCGATCATCCTCAATCCCGGACGGGCAAAGATAGAGAAGACCGAGCCCAACCATATCCTGCTCGATCCCCGCTCTGGAACGATCGTCTGGAAGCGATGAATGAACCCGGGCGGGGAGCCTGTCTCACATCAGAAACACCAACCCGCTCAGTCACCATCAAGATAGAGGATGTGCCACTTTGTGCCCCGGGGCAGGCTTCGACAGGTTTGGCTTCGGGCATTGCGCTTCAAGGCCCATCAGGCGCATCAAACGGCGTACCCGCCGCCGCCCCACCTGCATCCCCTCGCGCCGCAGCACGTTTCGGATCTGTCGCGAGCCGAAGAACGGGTGGGCCGTGTAGATCTCATCAATCCGGTTGCGCAAAACAGCGTCTCTGCCCTCGCTCCCCTTGGGCCGATAATACGCCGTCGAAGGCGCCAGCCCCAGCAATAAGCACTGCCGCCTCAACGGCACCTTTCGCGCATGCGTATCAATCATAGAACGCTTCTCCCGAGGGGAGGATGCCAAGCTCCTCAGATTTTTATTGGGCGCTTCGCTTTGTCGTTGCTGCGCTCCTCGGGACAACCCGTCCCGTTCCACTTCGAGCTGGCCGATCTTGCGATACAGATGCGCCTCACGCTTT